>JALZDV010000338.1 GCA_030862345.1 Actinomycetota bacterium
ACCGTGGCCGGTCCGACGAGCGCGCGACGGTACGCACCCAACGCCGCAGGGTCGACCCGGCGTACACGGCCCGCTCTGCCGGGTTGAGGCCGGTGCCGCGGGTGAACATCCAGATCTTGTTGCGGACCTCGAAGAAGAACCGGTCACCGGGATCGGCGTCGGTGCTGCCGAAGGATTTCGTGTGGTGGACCGCCACGCTGGCCGGACTCAGCAGCCCACGCCTGCCGCGCAGCAGTCGAGTGGTGAACTCGAAGTCGTCGTTCCAGAGGAAGTAGTCGGCCTCCGGAAGTCCGCGTTCGCGCAGCACCTCGGCCAAGCACAGGATCGACACGAAGGACGCCGAGCGGATCGGAATACCGCCGACCGCATCTGCGGCACGCCGCTCCGCCCGGCTGGCGCCCGGCTTGGGGCGGGGCGTGTTCATCGGGTGGTCGCGCCCGTCGGTCCAGACGACCCGGCTGGCCACGATCGCTGGGGCCGGACCCGGGTACTGCGCCCGGGTGCGCAGCAGTGCCTCCAACGCGGTTGGCTCAGGCACCGTGTCGTCGTCCATGAGCCAGACCGAGTCGGGGTCGTGTTCCAGAGCGCGCACGATCCCCGCGGCGAATCCGCCGGCGCCGCCGACGTTCCTGCCGAGGGTGAGTGTGTCGACTCGGCCGGGAAATCGCCGCGCCAGCACCTCAGCGGTGCGGTCGGTGGAGGCATTGTCGACCACCAGGACGAGATCGGGCGGCGTGCTCTGGCCGAGGATCGCGGTCAGCGACCGGACGAGCAAGTCGGCGCGATTCCAGGTCACGACGACCGCGACGACGATGGAGGTCTCGGGTGGGGTCACTCCGGTGCGGTACGGCCGCGGCCAGCTTCGCCGTGTGCGCGGGACCCGATGTTCGTCCGGCCGTGCTCCACCGAGCGCAGGAGGTGGGTCAGGGTTGCCTCGAACTCGGCCAGCTTCGCGTCCACGTACCCGTCGACCTCTCGACGCATGGTGTCGGCCTCGGCCGCGGTGGCTGCACCCAACTCATCGGCTCTGGCCACGGCACTGCGGTAGATCTCGCTCTCGCTGATCAGCCGCTCACGCTCGTTGCGGCCCTGAGCCACGAGTTCGTCATGCTCCTGCTGGGCCTGGGCGATGAGCTCCGCGCGCACCCGGGTTCCCTCGGCGACCAACCGGTCGTAATCGCGTTGTCCCGCGGCCAGCAACTCCTGCTGCCGTTGCAGCGCTTGGGCTCGTACCTGTTCGGCCTCGATCCGAACACTCTTGCCGATCGCGTCGGCCTCTTGGTTGGCGCGCAGCGCGATCCGATCGGATTCCAGCTGAGCCGCATCGAGCAGGTCACCACGCTGGTCGAGGACCGCCTTGGCCTGGGTGACCTCCTCGGGCAGGCGGTCGCGCAACTCGTCGAGCAGATCAAGGACGTGGTCGCGCGGCACCATCGCCGAAGTGGACATCGGCACGCCGCGGGCCTGCTCGATCATCGCGACGATCTCGTCGAGCGTGTCGTAGATGCGGTACATCGGCTAATCCTCCTCTCGCACGCGCAGCCGCTGCAGCACCGGTGCCGGTACGAGGTGCGCAACGTCCCCACCGAAGTGCGCGACCGCCTTGATCAGACTGGAGGACAGGTGGCCGTGTTCGGGCCCCGTGGGCAGGAACACGGTTTCGATCCCGCTCAGGCCCCGGTTCATCTGGGCCATCTGAACCTCGTACTCGAAGTCGCTGATCGCGCGGAGGCCCTTCACGATCACCTCGACGCCGTGGTCTCGGCAGTACTGCACGAGCAGGCCGTGGAAGGAGTCGATCGTGATCCCGGACAGGTGCGAAGTTGACTCCCTGATCATCGCCATCCGAGTGTCGACGTCGAACTTTCCGGCCTTCTCCGGATTGACGAGCACGGCCACTACCAACTCGTCGTAGAGCTGGCTGGCCCGCTCGATGATGTCCAGATGGCCGTTCGTGATGGGGTCGAAGGAGCCGGGGCAGACGGCTTTTCTCATCATCTGCAGGCTGCTCTCACGGGGCGCGACCGTACCAAAGCCACGCCTCTCCATAGCGCCGATCGCGGATCGGCCGCAGAGGTGTCGGCCACACCCAGGGGTCATCCCGAGCCGATCGTTCGATCACGAGGACCGCCCGCTCGGCCAGCCAGCCCGAGCGGTGCAGGTCGGTCAGCACCGCACGCAACTCCACAGCTGGTAACGGGTAGGGCGGGTCGGCGAAGACGATGTCGTACGGCGATTGCGTGCCCGAGATCTGGGCGGGTTGCGCCGACGCCAACCGTTGGACCGGGCTGACGAGAGCTGTGGCCCCGGCCAGGTCCAGGAAGTTGATGTTCTCTTGCAGAGTGCGCGCGACCCGATTGTCGGATTCCACGAGCAAGGCATGGCTCGCGCCGCGGGACAGTGCTTCCAGGCCCAACGCCCCCGAACCGGCATAGAGGTCCAGGACATGCGCGTCCGGGAGAGGCATCAACCCGTCCACTGTGGAGAACAGCGCCTCCCGCGCCCGGTCAGAGGTTGGCCGGGTCACCTGCCCACGCGGTACTGCGAGCCGGCGACCACGGGCCAGGCCGGCGATGATGCGGGTCACGCTCAGGCCTTGTCGAGGTAGTCGGCGCGCTTGTCCTCGGACAGCCGAGCGACCTGCTCGGCCAGGGCCGGAAGCTGGGCCAGATCCGGATCGAGGGCGACCAGGAAGGTGGCTTCCTCCCGAGCTTGGGTGATGATCTCCTCGTCGTCGAGCAGAGAGAGCAGCCGTAGGCCAGACCGTCGACCGGACTGCGCCGCACCCAGGATGTTGCCCTCGCGACGGGCCGCCAGGTCCAGCTGCGCCAACTCGAATCCGTCCCGGGTGGCCGCTACCGCGTCCAGGCGTTCGCGTGCCGGGCTACCCGGCGGCGCTTCGGTGACCAGAAGGCACACTCCCGGGCGCGAGCCACGGCCGATCCGCCCACGGAGCTGGTGGAGCTGGCTGACGCCGAACCGATCGGCGTCGAGGATCGTCATCACTGTCGCCTCGGCGACGTCCACGCCGACCTCGATCACCGTCGTGGCCACGAGCGCATCCAGGTCCCCGCGTGCGAAGGCCTGCATGGTGGCGTCCTTCTCATCGGCCGGCAGACGGCCGTGCAGAATCGCCAGTCGCAGGCCGCCGAGCGGCCCGGCGCGGAGCATGTCGGCGACCTCGAGCACGGCCAGCGGTGGCCTCCGGACCGGAGCGGCTGCACCGTTGCCGGGCGCCATGTCGTCCTCGGGCACGGCCGGGGCTGACTCGTCCCCGTCGTCGACGCGACCGTGCTGCGACTCCGTGGTCCCCGGGACGACTGGGCCGTCGTCGCCGATCCGGGGGCAGACGATGAATGCCCGCCCGCCGGTGCGGGACTCCTCGACGATTCTGACCCAAGCCCGGTCCAGCCAGGCCGGCTTCTCCAGGACCGGTACGACGCTGGTGCTCACCGCGGCCCGGCCCGCCGGAACCTCGGTCAGGGTGGTCGTCTCGAGGTCGCCGTAGACGGTCATGGCGACGGACCGCGGAATCGGGGTCGCAGTCAGGACGAGGACGTGCGGGGGTGCGGCGGACTTGGCCCGCAGCACGGCACGCTGCTCGACGCCGAAGCGGTGCTGCTCGTCGATCACCACGAGCCCCAGATCGGCGAACTGGACCACCTCCTCCAGCAGGGCGTGGGTGCCGACGACGATTCCCGCTCCCCCGCCCGCGGCCTCGGTCAGCGCCGCACGACGAGCCCCCGCCGACAGCGACCCGGTCAGGAGCGTGACTCGGGTGGCGTGCTCCTCGGCTCCGAACTGACCGGCGATGCCCAACGGCCCGAGTAGACTTCGCAGAGTCCGAAGATGTTGGGCCGCAAGAACTTCGGTGGGCGCGAGGAAGGCGGCCTGCGCTCCTGCGTCGATGACCTGCAGCATGGCCCGCAGGGCGACCACTGTCTTACCTGATCCCACCTCGCCCTGCAGCAGCCGGTTCATCGGCCGGGAACCGCCCAACTCGTGGCTGATCTCGGCCCCGACCAGGCGCTGTCCAGCGGTCAACACGAACGGCAACCGGGCATCGAAGGCATCCAGCAGGCCACCTTGCCGAACCGCGCGTGGATAGGCCGGGTTGACGGCCTGGGCGACTCGACGCCGGGCGAGCGTGACTTGAACGGTCAACGCTTCGTCCCATTTCAGCCGGAGCCGTGCAAGTTCGACGTCGGCCATCGACTCCGGCTGATGGATCTTGCGCCAGGCGGGCATGAGCCCGATCAGTCCACGGCGCTCCCGCAGTGCCTCGGGCACCGGGTCCGGCACGGCATCGATCGCGTCAAGGACCAGCCGTAGGCACCGGGCGATCGTCCATGACTGGATGCCGCTGCTGGCGGGGTAGACCGGGATGAGCTGCGAGGCGTACGTCATGGCGCGCTCGAAGTCATCCACCGATCCGGCCGGCTCCGTGTCCGGATCCAGCCTCTGGCTGGCTGCACCGAAGATCTCGCACTCCGGGTGCGTGAGCTGGACCTGCTTGCCGCGGATCCCGATCTTGCCGGCGAACAGTCCCCTGACCCCGACAGTCAGTTGCTTGGCCCGCCAAGGTTGATTGAAGAAGACCAGGGACAGCGATCGGTGCCCGTCGCCAACGACGACATCGGTGAGCGTCCCCCGCTTGTTGCGCATTCGTCGCTGGTTCACCGAGCGCACTTGGGCGACGATCGTGACCTCGTCCCCGACTCGTAGAGCCGCCAGGTCGGTGAGCTGCCCCCGTTCGGCATACCGACGGGGGTAGTGGCCGAGCAGGTCGTCCACCGTGTGTATGCCGAGCTGCTCGGCAAGCACTGTCGCGGTCTTTCCACCCAACAGGGCACGCAGCGAACTGTCCCGGGTGACCGTCACGATCACTCCACACCGATGAGGACCGGAAGGTGGGGTTGATCACCTCGGTAGTCCATGACGTCCACGCCTGGACGAGTCCGCCGAAGGTGCGCCCGAACCTCGTCGATGAAGCCGTCGACGGCGTCGGTCCCGAGGATCAGAGTGACGAGCTCGCCGCCTGCCGACAGCAGCCGATCGAGGAGCTCGCACGTGACCTTGACCTGATCGTTCCCGATCAGCACGACGTCACCTTCGGCGAGCCCTAGGACGTCTCCGGCCGCGCATCGTCCTGCCGATGTCATGGCTTCTCGCGCGGCAACGGTGATCTCCGCCCATCGGGTGGCCGCCGCAGCCTCGGCCAGGGCAATCACGACGTCGGCGAAGCGGCGGGTGGGATCGGCCACGGCGATGGCGGCCAGTCCCTGCACAGCAGACTTGGTCGGGACCACCGCAACGTCCTGACCTCCCGCCCGCGCCTGGGCTGCGGCGGCATCAGCGATAGCTGTGAGGCTGGTGTGGTTGGGCAGGACAACGACTTCGGCTGCGCCGGTACGACGGATCGCGGTCAGCACGTCCGAGGTGGACGGCTGTCGGGTCGGTCCGCCCTCGACAACCTCGACTCCCTGGCCAGCGAACAAACCAGCCAGTCCCGCGCCGGGTGCCACGGCCACCAAGCCCCGGCCCGACCACGGCCCGGTCGGCCGGCCAGCTCCGGCCAGCTCGACCGAACCGGGCCGAGCGCGCAGGAGTTGATCTTCGAACCGGATCACGGTGATGGAGTGCGGACGACCGGCGCGGATCCCGGCCTCGATGGCAGCACCGACATCGTCTACGTGCACATGGACGTTCCACACCGCAGCCGCCTCCGAGGTGGCTTCGGACCCGACGACGACGAGCGAGTTTCCGAGTGCGGCGAGTTCACTGCGTAGCACCTCTACCGATTGCTCGTCTGAGTCCTCGAGGAGGAACTGCACCTCGTAGCCGCAATCCTCAGGGCCGCCGCCGCGGGCGACCTCCAGCGGGCTCGGCGCGGATGTCACCCACGGTGGCGGCTCAGCTGGCTCGATCGGTATCTCGCTGCCGGTGACAGCGGCCAGCAGCGCGTCCAGGAGCACGCACAGCCCACGTCCGCCCGCGTCCACGACTCCGGCCCGGGCCAGGGCGGCCAGCTGTGCCGGAGTGCGCTCCAACGCACTGGCTGCGCCGTGCGCTGCGGCCCGAGCAACATCCTCCAGACGCACCGCACCGGATGCATCGGCTACCGCTGATGCCGCCGCGGCGGCATCCCGGGCAACAGTCAGGATCGTCCCCTCGACGGGTTCGGCTACCGCCGCGTAGGCCAGATCCGAGGCATGGGTCAGCGCCGCCGCGAGTGCCGGACCGTCGGCCGGTCCATCCTTGCCAAGGCGGTCTGCGATTCCGCGGAGCAGCTGAGAGACGATCACTCCGGAATTCCCGCGCGCCCCCAGTAAGGCGCCGCGGGCGAGCCGGTCAAGCGTCGGCACCAGGGCAGCCTCCTGATCGCTCCGGTCCAGCGCGTCCACCGCGGATTGCAGGGTCAGATACAGATTCGTACCCGTATCACCGTCCGGCACCGGAAAGACGTTGAGTTCATCGATCTCGGCGGCGGCCTCACCCAGCGCCTCGCAGCCCCTCCGGGCCCACCGCCGAACAGTGGATGCATCGATGACCTGCAACGCTGGCACCTCCTGGAC
>JALZDV010000346.1 GCA_030862345.1 Actinomycetota bacterium
GCGATCTTCTGCGCGACCCTGCCCCCCGGTTGCCGCCCCGACCGCTCGCGCGGTGGCACGATGCCTTCTAGGGCGCTGGACGCGCTGCAGGCACACAGACGGGCGACGATGTGGCGAACTGGCGGGAGCGCCCTTCCGAGGCGCCGGCTGACGCGCAGTCGGCCCTGGCCGTTTTCGATGAGCCGATCTCGGTCTCCCGGCTCGTACTGCGCTATGCGGTCACCGGACTGGTGGCACTGGTCGTCGTCGCCGTCGCCACCACGCTGGTGAGCCGCTCATTGGGCACCCAGGCCGCGATCGAGGACGCGGTCCGGATCACCTCACTGGCCGCAGGCGTCGCAGTCGAGCCGATGCTCGACGACGGCGTGCTCACCGGGGACCCTGCGGTCCTCACGGCCTTGGATCGAGTCGTGCAGGAGGAGGTCCTTCGCGGTTCGTTGATCCGGGTCAAGATCTGGAACCCCGACGGCACGATCCTCTACTCCGACGAGGAACGGCTGATCGGAGACCGTTACGAGTTGGCCGCCGACGAGTTGGCTAGCTTGCAGACCGGCGAGCCGGAGGCCGAGATCAGTGACCTGTCCGAGCCGGAGAACCGCTTCGAGGAACAGGCGGTCCAGTTGCTCGAGGTCTATCAGCCGGTGACCACAACGGGCGGCAATGTCCTGCTCTTCGAGGCCTACTTCACCTATGCGGGCGTGGCCGAGGCCGGCCGTAACGTATGGCTGCGGTTCGCCCCGTACAGCCTTGGTGCGCTGGTTCTGCTCGAACTGCTCCAGGTTCCGCTGGCGCTGTCCCTGGCCCGCCGGCTGCGCCGTACGCAGCATCAGCGGGAACATCTGCTGCGCCGCGCGATCGAGGCGACTGAGGAGGAGCGCCGACGGATAGCCAGCGACCTGCACGATGGGGTCGTCCAGGATCTGGCCGGTGTCGCGTTCTCCCTGGGCGGGATGGCCCGGGAGTCTGCCCAGGACGGCCGCGAGGCGGCCGAGGTGCGCGAGGCCGCCGACCGGGTCCGTGACTCGGTTCGCCAACTCCGTTCCCTCATTGTGGAGATCTATCCCCAGAACCTCTACGAGGAAGGCCTGGAGGCGGCGCTGTCGGACCTCCTGGCCCGCCTCGAGCCGCGCGGAATCCACACCTCGCTCATCATCAACGCTCCGGTACAGGAACTCGCAGTCGGCACCACCCAACTGCTCTACCGCGCCGCGCAGGAAGGACTGCGCAATGTTGTCGCGCACGCCGACGCAAGCAGTGTCGCAGTCTCGCTCACCGCGAACGGGGCGACGACGACGCTCGAGATCGCCGACGACGGACGCGGTCTGGACGGAGAGGTGGTACCCGAGAAGCCCGGCCACGTGGGATTGCGTGCGCTGGCCGGACTGGCCGACGACATGGGCGCGACGCTGTCGGTCCGGTCCACTCCCGGCAAGGGAACCGTGCTCGCACTGGAGGTACCGACCAGGTGATCCGGGTACTCGTGGTCGACGACCACGCCATCGTCCGGCAAGGTCTGGAGCGGCTGTTTGCTACCGCCGACGACATCGAACTGGTAGGGATGGCCGCCGACGGGCAGGAGGCCGTAGCGCTGGTGGCTGCGCACTCCCCTGATGTGGTACTGATGGACCTGTCGATGCCGGTCATGGACGGCGTGGCCGCGACCCGCGAGATCGCGGCGATGGCGCCACAGGTCCAAGTTGTCGTGTTGACCTCCTACGGGGAGGAATCACGGATCCTCGATGCCCTCAATGCTGGTGCGTCGGGCTACCTCCTGAAGCACACCGACCCGGATGACCTGATCGACGCCGTGCGGGCCGCGTCACATGGGGACGCTCCACTCGACCCGCGGGCCGGTCGGGTTCTCATCGAGCAACGCCGACGCAGCCCGCAGTCCGGTGACCTGACGCCACGCGAGGTCGAGGTGCTGCGGCTGGTCGGTCAGGGGCTGGCCAACAAGCAGATCGCCCGCCGACTGGGAATCAGCGAGCGGACCGTCAAGGCGCACCTGACGAGTGTCTTCCAGAGCGTGGGTGTTACCGACCGTGTCCAGGCCGCCCTCTGGGCGCGGTCGAACCTGCCCGAGTAAGGGGTCAGCGAGCCTGGGAAGGCACCGGCGCTGGTGCCAGCCGCCCCTGGCCGGCCTGGAACCTGGTCAGCTGCTCATACAGCCCGTTGTTTGCGATCAGTTGGTCGTGCCGGCCGGACTCGGTGACCCGGCCGTCTTCCAGCACGAAGATCGCATCGGCGCCGCGCACCGTGGACAACCGGTGGGCGATCACCAGGCGGGTCCGGTCGGCCGGCAGGTTCTCGAGAGCCGCGACTAGCAACTCTTCCGAGCCGGCGTCCAAAGCCGAGGTCGGCTCATCCAGGATGATGATCCGCGCATCGCGCAGAATCGCCCGCGCGATGGCCACCCGCTGCCGCTGGCCGCCGGAGAGGTTCGCGCCCCGCTCGCCGATGCGGGTGTCGAGTCCGTCCGGGAGTCGTGCGGCGAACTCGTCCACCAGCGCCAACCGGGCAGCTCGTCGTACGTCACGGTCGCAAGCCCCCGGATGGCCACAGATGATGTTGTCGCGCAGGGTCCCCTCGAGCAGCACGGTGTCCTGCATGACCGTCGCGATCTGACCGCGCAGGGACATCAGCGCGTGGGACCTGACGTCCAGGCCGTCGACCAGGACAGCGCCGCTGTCGACATCGACCAGCCGCGGGATGAGCGAAGCGATCGTGCTCTTGCCGGCACCGGTCGGTCCGACCAGGGCGACGTTCTGTCCGGCTTCGATCGAGAAGGACAGGTTTTGCAGCACCGGCTCCCGGCCGTAGGAGAAGCAGACGTCACGGAACTCGATCCGTCCGCGCAGCGGCACGGCGCGCGCACCTGGATGGTCGTGGATGTCGATCGGAGCATCCAGCACCTCGAGGATCCGCTCGGCCGCGGCCGCACCTTTGCTCACGACCTGCGACAGCTTCGACAGCGACTTCACCGGCTTGTAGAGCGATCCCAGGTAGGCCAGGAACACGAGGAGTATTCCGAGGGTGAGCCTGCCCTGCAGGACACGCTGAGCGCCGAACCAGAGCACGACCCCGGTCGAGAGGATGCTGGCGAGCTCCACGAGCGGACCGAACCGGGACTGGACCCGGACGGATTCCAGGCCAGCGGTGAGGCTCACGTCGGATAGGCCGGCAAAACGCCGAACGCGTTCGTCCTCGAGGGTAAAAGCCTGGACGAGGTGGATGGAGGAGAGATTCTCACTCGCCGCCGAGGCCACCTCCCCGTCGGCCTTGCGCACCCGGCGCGCCGCGCTGCGAAGGGTCAGCCGGGATCGATGCGTTGCCCAGGCCAGTGGCGGCGTCGCGAGCACCGCGAGGAGGGTGAACAGCGGGTCGATCATGAGCATGACCGTGAACATGCCGATCACGAGCACCATGCTCGGCAGCAGCGTCGACAGGAGCTGGACGAGCATGTCCTGGGTATAGGCGACATCGCTGGTCACCCGAGCCGTCAGGTCACCGACCCGGTGAGCGCTGTGGAACCGCAGGGACTGGCGTTGCAGCCGGTCCAGCACGCTGACCCGCAGGTCGTTGGCCACATGCAGACCCGCCGCACTGGACAGCCGCGCCGCCCAGTACCCCACGACGCTGGCCAGAACGACCAGGCTGATCAGCGCGCCGACCGCCAGTGCGACCTGGAGCTGGGGGTTGTTCGGTCTGACTCCGGCCGGTGCCAGCACACCATCGACCACCCAACGCAGCGGCCAGGGCTGAGCCAGGCTCAGGCCCACTTCGACCAGGGTCAAGACCGCGGCTAGGGCCAGCGCCCGGCGATAGGGCGCCGCGTAGGGACGGATCCGACGCAGTACTTGGGTCATACCCGCGCCCCGGCCAGTGCCCGGACAGCCTCGGCGGCCCGGTCGGCGCCGTCGAGATTGATGCCCACGGCGGCAGCTGCGTGTTCGGGGAGCAGTCGGGGCCGCTGAAGCAGCCAGGCCACCTCCTCCACCGGAGCGGTCTCGTCCACGACGTCAGCGATGCCCAGCGCCGCGAGCCGGGACGCGCGGATGGCCTGCTCACGGCGTGGGCTTCGACGCGGCACGAGCACCGGCCGTAACCCCGCAGCAAGTGACTCGAAGGTCGAGTTGTAGCCAGCCATCTGCACGACGGCACCGGCCCGGGCGAACAACCGGGCACAGCCCGGTGCATTGGCGACCACCCGGAGCCGGCCGTGTGCGGCCACCCCCTCGGGAAGAACGTCCTTCGTCGCATAGGGACCGGCCACAAGGATGACCCGGTGCTTCGGCAGCGTGCCGGCGAGTTCGACCCCGAGGCGGAACACGTCTGAGCCGTCGCCTCCACCTCCACCGGTGACGGCCAACAGGTCCTCGCGGCGACGCCGTACGCGGGCTTTGTCGGCGACCCAACCGCAGTAGTGCGGGACCATCGGAAGTCCGTATTCAGCCACCTGATCGCACAGGACGCGCTCGCCGTAGACCAGCGCTTCGTCGTAGACCTCGGCCACGCCCGACCAGCCCTGTCCGGCCAGTTCCGCCTGTACGACGCCGGCCTGGTCGAGGATGTCACGCAGCCCCAACACG
>JALZDV010000036.1 GCA_030862345.1 Actinomycetota bacterium
GCTCACCCCACAGCCGGATCAGTTCCTCGTGCAGAACATCGCGGGTGATCGCGTCCAGTGCCGCGAAAGGCTCGTCCATCAGCAGGACCTGGCTGTCCCTGAGCCAGCGCGCGGGCCAGAGCGACCCGTTGACGCATGCCGCCGGACAGTTCATGGACCCGCTTGGCTCCCTGCCCACCGAGATTGACTACCTCGAGCAGCCGAGCGGCCTCGGTGCGGCGCCCGTCGCGGGCGACTCCGCGCGCGCGTAAAGCCAACTCGACATTCGCCGATGCGGTCAGCCAGGGCAGCAGTGCGGGTTCCTGGAACATCAGTGCCGGCCGCTTCGAGGTCAGCTCGATGGTGCCCGAACTCGCTTCAGCAAACCAGCCATCAGGTTCAGCAGCGTTGACTTCCCGCAGCCCGATGCGCCTAGCAGACATACGAATTCCCCGGGCGAGATGTCCACGTCGATCCGGTCCAGGACCGGTGGCAGGCCAGGCTCGAAAACCTGAACCAGCTGGCGGGTCGACACCGCGGTCGCCGACCCGCGGCCGGTTGCGGCCGTGTCTGCTGCGCGTTCGGCAGAGCCGCGTCTAATCCTCGTCGGTGCCGTCGCAAACACTATTCCTCCCCGAGATCGGCTGCGGAAGCCGGCTGTTCGCCCAGTTCGGCGAGGATCTCGTTCAACGGGCGCAGGTCGTAGATGCCGGTCAGGTCGACCTGTTCCTCTGATGTCCCGGCGGCGACAGCGTTGTCGGCTGAGGTCTGCAGCGAGGCGGCGATCGGGTCGTCGGTCACGGTGAGGCTCTCCCATGCCCGGTCGAGCACCTCGGTGGCCAGCGCCTCCCCGGTGTCGCGCTCGATCCCGGCGTTGACGACCTCCTTGGCCTCGTCGGCGTTCTCGTTCGCGAAGTCCACCGCCGTGACGTGGGCCCGCAAGAGCGCGGCGACGGTGCCCGGGTACTGCTCGAGGAACTCGGTGCGCACGATCAGATGCGTGGTGACGAATTCGCCGTCCGGCCACAATTCCTTCTCGTCGACCAACACGTGGGCGCCGGCCTCGAGAACGAGCCGGGAGGCCCACGGCTCGGGCAGCCACGCACCGTCGAAGTCCCGGGACTGGAAGAGCGAGAGCGTGTCTGCGTTCGGGGTGGGGGTGATCGTCACGTCCCCGCCGCCCTCGACGCTGTTCTCCAGCCCGTTCTCGCTGAGATAGGCGCGCAACGCCACGTCTTGGGTGTTGCCGAGTTGCGGAGTGGCCAACGTGGTGCCCGTCAGGTCCTCGACCGAGTCGATCCCTTCCCGCACGACCAGTTGAGCACCGCCCGACGTCGCACCGGCGATGATCCGGATGGCCTCCCCGCCGCTCTCGGCGAAAGCGTTGATGGCGGGGTTGGGGCCGATATAGGTGGCATCCAGAGCTCTGCGAAAACGGCTTCGACGGCAGCCGGCCCCGCGTTGAACACACCTGAGGCTCAAGCGAGGTGTCGCCCAACTCGTCCTCGAAAAGACCCTGATCTAGAGCGATCAGAGCAGCAGCGTGTGTAACGTTGGCGAAGTAACCCAGTCGAAGCGCCCCCGTGGTAGCGCCGCCGCTCTCATCGGTCCCGCCGGCCTCTTCTCCGGAGGCAGCGTTCCCGCAGGCAGCCACGGCTGCGCTGAGCGCCAAGGCGGCGAGGACGGCGAGCTGGCGGCGCACGAACGTAGGCAGGCTGGTCATCTGGGTCCTTACTGCTGGAGAGCAAGTCCCGGCGACTAACCTACTAAGTCGGTCGACAAACACGACATACCAGTCGCCCGTGCGAGGTGGTACGGCTCAGGCGCTTCTGGTTGCGGCGGCCTTCTCGAGGCCCAGTTCGCTGACCGACGCCTCGCGCATCTCGACCTTGCGAACCTTGCCAGTGACCGTCATCGGGAACTCGGTCACGATCTTGACATAGCGAGGCACCTTGTAGTGGGCCAGCTTTCCGCTGCAGAACTCACGCAGCCCCGCCACGGTCAGTTCCTGCGCACCCTCGCGCAGCCGGATCCAGGCCATCAGCTCCTCCCCGTACTTCTCGTCCGGGACGCCGATGACCTGCGCGTCGACGATGTCCGGATGGGTGTAGAGGAACTCCTCGATCTCGCGTGGATACACGTTCTCCCCGCCGCGGATGACCATGTCCTTGATCCGCCCGACGATGTTGAGATACCCGTCGGCGTCCATCGTGGCCAGGTCGCCGGTGTGCATCCACCGCGCAGCGTCGATCGCCTCGGCGGTCTTGTCCGGCTCGTTCCAGTAACCCAGCATCACCGAGTACCCACGGGTGCAGAACTCGCCGGGCTCTCCGCGCGGGACGGTCAGGCCAGTGTCCGGGTCGATGACCTTGACCTCGAGATGCGGGTGCACGGTGCCCACCGTTGACGTGCGCCGGTCGATGTCGTCGTCGGCGAGCGTTTGGGTCGACACCGGTGAGGTCTCGGTCATGCCGTAGCAGATCGTCACCTCGGTCATGCCCATCTCGTTGATTACCCGCTTCATCACCTCGACCGGGCACGGTGAGCCGGCCATGATCCCGGTCCGCAGGGTCGACAGGTCGTAGTCGGCGAAGTCTGGCAGTCCGAGTTCGGCGATGAACATCGTCGGTACGCCGTACAAGGAGGTGCACTTCTCCTCCTGTACGGCCCGAAGTGTCGCGGTCGGGTCGAAACCCGGCGCCGGGATCACCATGGTCGCGCCATGCGAGGTGCAGGCCAGGTTGCCCATCGTCATGCCGAAGCAGTGGTAGTACGGAACCGGGATGCACACCCGGTCCACCTCGGTGTAGCCGCAACCCTCGCCGACGAAGAAGCCGTTGTTGAGCAGGTTGTGATGGGTGAGTGTCGCGCCCTTCGGAAAACCGGTTGTGCCGCTGGTGTACTGGATGTTGATCGGATCGTCGGCCGACAGCTCGGCTTCTCGGGTCATCAACAGGGACGGATCGGCCTGCCGGCCGTCGGCGAGCAACTCGTCCCAGGCGGGGTCGCCGATGAAGTAGACCTCGCGCAGGTCCGAGCAGTCCGCACGGACCTCGTCGACCATGGCCCGGTAGTCGCTGGTCTTGAACGACGGCGCCGAGACCAACACCGAGATCCCGGCCTGCTTCAGGACGTACCCGAGCTCATGGGTGCGGTAGGCCGGGTTGATGTTGACCAGGATCGCGCCGAGCTTGGCGCTGCCGTACTGGGTGAAGGCCCACTCGGCGCAGTTCGGGGCCCAGATGCCCACCCGATCGCCCTTGCCGACCCCACGCGCAGCCAGCCCCAGCGCAGTCGCGTCGACCTCGGTGGCGAGCTCGGCATAGGTCCACCGGCGATCGGTCGCGCAGTCCACCAGTGCTTCGTGGTCGGGGCGCGCGGCAACCGTCCTGTCGAAGTTCGCGCCGATGGTGTCACCCAAGAGCGGCAGGGTGGACGTGCCGGAGGAGTACGAGGGTATTCGCGGCGTAGTGCTCATCGATGGCTCCTAGCCAGGTGTTCGGCTTGGTGGTTCTTGGCCAAACCGCCAGATATGGATTGTGCGCTGCGCTCAGTTGGCGCCGGCGCGATTGGGGCGACCGGTCGGCGGCACGTAACCGACCCGCTCCGGCGGCAGCGGCAAGGTGTGATCCTCGCCCCAGGGCGACAGCGGGCCCTGCGTCTCGGCGATCAGCTCGGTCAGTGGTGGCCCGCCGCCCTCGCTGGACCACCAGGTTGACTCGACCGAAGCGTCTTCGTACGCACCGCTCTTCCTGCCACGCTTTGCCCGAGCCATGTGTGCCTCTCCTGTCGCCGCCGTCGAACTGTGCTCCTGATCGTCTCAGACAGCTGCCCGGTCATGCTCGCTGAGCAGCGTTGCGCCGCGCCAACCGCTGCAATCCGTACAGATTGTCCAGACCCGGCGCGGTGAGCACAAAGCTGCCGTCATTGATCGGGCACAGCCGCACCTCGCGGTCGCGAAAGCCCACCACCTCCCGCACCCGCCACCGGCTGGTGGTCATCAACCGCACGTCGACCGACCGTCGCCGCTCCTCATCCGGATCGTCCTGGTCCGCTACGTCTGCGCCGGGTCCGCGGAGACCGGGTACCTCGTCGGAGAAACCCAAGCCGTCCCTGGCCAGGATCAGTCGCAGATGGGCACCGGCCACTCTCAGCTCCGCGCTGCGCCAGGGCGCGCGCTGCAATGCCATGCGAAAGCGCCGGGCTCTGAGCAGCGCACCGAGGCCGGTACCGATCCCGATCAGGCCGAGGATGAGCGAGGTGAAGATGAACGGGCCCAGGCCCGGACGTTGCAGGACCAGAAGCGCGTAGGCGGACAATCCGATCGCCAGCGCGAGGCCCGTCAGCCCGCCGGCGAACCAGCGCAAGCCGCCGCGGCGGTAGGCGGCGTAGGAGCGCGCGGTCTCCGGGGCGTTCCAGGCAACAACGCGCTCCACCCGCGCATCGTCTCGTGCGGCTGCCCACCCGCTCTGCGCGGGTAGCCTGGAGGTTCTATGTCAGGTTCGGTCTCGACCCGTCCGCTCGCCTCGTCCTATGCCGAGTGGCTACGGGCCAAGGACGACGACTGGCTCGCCGAATTGCTCGGCGCCCGACCGGATGTGGCCCGACCGGCACCCCCGGATGTGGCGACGCTGGCCGGCAGACTTCTCGGTCAGGTATCGACCAGCCGGGCGCTGGACCACCTGAACGCCGGCGAGCTACAGGTGGTAGAGGCGATGCTGCTGCTGCCATCGCCGGTCTCCCGGACTGAGCTGGGTACCGGACTGGTCGGAGTTCCGGCTGACGACCTCGGCCGCAGCATCGAACGGCTGATCGGCCTAGGTCTGGTGTGGGGATCGCAGGATGCCCTGCACGTGGTCGAGGGCGTCCGGCTACTGGTCAACTACCCGTGCGGCCTGGGCCGGACACTGGGCGAGCTGACCGGTGCCCCGGATGCCGATCCCGCGCCGCTACTGGCTGCGGTCCAGGAGCTGAGCCCGGATGAGCGTGCGCTGGTGGACCGGCTGGCCACCGGCCCAGCGCAGGGGCTCCTGCCCGAGGACTGGACCGCGGACGAGCATTCTCCGGGCACGATCAGCCGCTTGCTGCGGCGCGGCATCCTGGTTCGGATCAACGACTTCACGGTCGAGCTCCCCCGCGAGGTCGGCCTGGCCGTACGCGGTGCTGCACCTTTCGGACCGGCCCGGCTACGTCCCGAACCGCGCGCCGGACGGGTCCAGACCGCGACCCTGGCCAAGTTGACGGTGGGGGCCGTACTCGGCCTTTTGCAGAACGTGGAGGACCTGCTCACCGCGCTGGATCGCGACCATGCCGCTGTGCTTCGTAGTGGCGGCATCGGAATTCGCGAACACCGTCGACTCGCCCGGTCCGCGCATGTGGACGAACCGACCGCTGGGGTACTGCTGGAGATCTCCCTTGCCGCGGAGCTGATCGGTATCGCCAGCGACGGTGAGCACTGGCTGCCGACCCGCCTGTTCGACGTCTGGCTGGACCAACCGCTGGCCAACCGGTGGGCCGTGCTGGCCCGGGCCTGGCTGCACGCCGGCCGG
>JALZDV010000287.1 GCA_030862345.1 Actinomycetota bacterium
GCTTTGCACCGCGCGTGCTAGAGGTCACCGAGGTGAGCGTGCTGGACGCGGAGGACACCCGCCTGCAGATCATCGACGAATTCGCCGGTTACGAGACCGTGCCCGCGCTCGACTCTCGCGCGGCGGCGTTGGCCGAGCACGCTGGCCGCGGACCGACCGCGGTGGCGATGACGATGACGTTCACAGAGGACGGCTGGCGGATCCGGACGGCGCAGCGCCTCATCTGACTCGTCGGGAACCGGTGATGTCCCCCAGCGCTTCGCGCAGGGTCGGGTGGCCAAACCGGAATCCGGCCTTGGTCAGGACTCCGGGGATGGCCCGAGGAACCCGCAGGATGCCTTCGTCGGCGAAATCACCGATCACGATCCGGAGGGCGAACGACGGGACGGTGGCCAGGGTGGGCCGGTGCAGCACTGCGCCCAGAGTCTTGGTGAACTCGGCGTTGGTGACTGGCGCGGGTGCGGTCAGATTCACCGGCCCGGACAGCTCGGAGTCGATCAGCATTCGCAGCGCCGCTACCTCGTCGTGCAGGGTGATCCACGGCCAGTACGCCCGACCGTCGCCGATCCGGCCACCGACCCCCAGCCGGAACAGCGGCAGGAGTCTCCCCATGACCCCCCCGCGACGGGCGAGGACAAGCCCGCTGCGTGGATGCACGACCCGTACGCCCGCACTCCGCGCCGGATCGGCTGCGGCCTCCCAGCGCTCACACACCTCGGCCAGGAAACCGGTGCCGTTGGGCTCGCTCTCGTCAACCGCCCGATCACCGGTGTCAGTTCCGTAGTAGTGCACGCCGGATGCAGACAGCAGGAAGCGCTGCCGATCGACGGCTGCCGCCAGCGCTTGCGCTACCGCGGCTGTGCCGTCCACCCGGCTGTCGAGCAACTCGCGCTTGCGTGCCTGGGTCCAGCGTTTGTCGCCGATGCCCGCACCGGCCAGGTGGACCACGCCGTCGATGTCGGCCAGATCGGTGGGGTCCATGCGCCGGGCTGCGGGATCCCACCTGACTTCGTCGGGTGCGCGCGGGTTCCGCCGTACGAATGAGACGACCTGGTGACTGTCGGCGCGTAGTGCGGCCCTCAGGGCGGTGCCGATCAGCCCTGAGGCACCCGTGATCGCTACCTTCATGACCTCCGCCTCGCGATCGCTCGATCGCCGAGGGTCAGGTCAGCATGACCGCCGAGGGTCAGGACAGCCCCAACGACGACTCGAAGTCGCCGGCCTCGAGACGATCCTTGATCGTCACCAGGAACCGTGCGGCATCGGCGCCGTCCACGATCCGGTGGTCATAGGTCAGGGCCAGATACACCATCGAGCGGACGGTGATGATCTCGCCCAGATCCGGGTCGTCGACGACGACCGGACGCTTCACCACCGTCCCGGTTCCGAGGATCCCGACCTGCGGCTGGTTGATGATCGGAGTGTCGAACAGCGCCCCGCGGCTGCCGGTGTTGGTGAGCGTGAACGTCCCGCCCCCGAGCTCGTCCGGCATGACCTTGTTGTTGCGGGTCCGGTCGGCCAGATCGGCGATCTTGCGGGCGATGCCGCCGAGATTGAGGTCCCCCGCGTTGTGGATGACCGGTACGAGCAGGCCGCGCTCGGTGTCGACGGCGATACCCAGGTTCTCACTCTCGTGGTAGGTGACCGTTCCGGCTTCGGAGTCGATCGAGGAGTTCACCATCGGGTGAGCCTTGAGCGCTTCGACCGCCGCCAGGGCGAAGAACGGCAGGAAGGAAAGCTTGGCACCCTCCCGAGCCAGGAAGTCCTGCTTCACCCGATCACGCAGGCGCGCGACCCGAGTGAGGTCGACCTCTACCACCGTCGTCAACTGCGCGCTCACCTGGAGGGACTCGGTCATTCGCCGGCCGATCAGCGCGCGAAGCCGGGTCAGCTTCTCGGTCCGCCCCCGCATGCTCAGGTCCGGCGCGGAACCGGCCGATGCCGAGGTTGCGGCCGGTGCGGCGGGTGCCGCTTCCGGCTGCGTGGCTGCGACGGGCTGCGCCGACGCCGGGGCCCCGGGTGTCCGAGTCGCGCCGCTTGCTGCTTCGAGCACGTCCTGTTTGCGGATCCGTCCGCCAACACCGGTCCCGCTCACCGAACCGAGGTCGACCTTGTGTTCAGCGGCCAGTTTGCGGACCAACGGAGTGACGTAGGCACCGCCGTCAGCGCTGGCCCCCGAAGCGTGGCTCGGGGCGCTGTCCTGCGCCGGCTGCCGGGGCTGTGCCGGGGATTCGCTCGGCGGCTGGGCATCCGGCGCTGCCTCGGCGTCGTCGCGGGGTGCCGGTGGTGGTTCCGCGGCTTCCGGCTCAGCCGCTTGCGGTTCAGCCGCTTGCGGCTGGGCCGCCGGGGGAGCGGTCTCCGCTCGGGTCTGGGTCTGCGGCTGGGCGGGTGCCGAGGCTGAGCCCGAGCCGTCACCCGACCCGATCACCGCGAGTTCGGCACCGACCTGGACCGTTTCGTCCTCGCCCACGGCGACGGACAGCAGGGTGCCGCTGGTCGGCGCCGGAATCTCGGTGTCCACCTTGTCCGTGCTGACCTCGAGCAGTGGTTCATCAGCCTGGACGCTGTCGCCTACCGACTTGAGCCAGCGGGTGACGGTCCCCTCCGTCACGCTCTCGCCCAGGGCCGGCATGGTCACCGACGTGCCGGACGCCGCCCCGCCTGACCTGGCGTCATCGCTGTCGTTGTCGCTGCTTTCCGTCGAGGCGGGCGCCTCGGCGGCTGCTGGTTGCGGCTGCTCCTGTTCGGCGGGCGCGTCAGCTGACTCCGCAGCCGGCGCCGGCTCAGACCGGTCGGAACCAGCCGGAGGTTCGTCGGACTTCTCCTGCTCGGCCGATGCCTGCTCGTCGGACTGCGCCTGCTCGGCCGATGCTTGCTCGGCGCCGCCGGAATCCGCGGACCCGGCGTCCTCGTCGGCACCCCCGATGATCGCGAGCTCAGCGCCGACCTGCACGGTCTCGTCCTCGGCCACCATGATCTTGCGCAGCACTCCGCTGGCGGGCGCGGGAATCTCGGTGTCCACCTTGTCGGTGCTGACCTCGAGCAGCGGCTCGTCCGCCTGAACCTCGTCACCCTCCTGCTTCAGCCATCGGGTGACCGTGCCCTCGGTGACGCTCTCGCCCAGCTGGGGCATGGTGACGGACGTCGGCATGGCAGTGGTGGCTCCTTCTGAGGTTTGGGTGGCTGTGATGTGGGGTGGAGTCTTCGGTCGGTCGCGGATCAGCCGTGCACGTGCAGGGGCTTACCGGCCAGCGCCAGGTGCGCCTCGCCAAGTGCCTCGGATTGGGTGGGATGCGGGTGGATGAGGCTCGCGACCTCGTCGGGCAACGCCTCCCAGTTGTAGATCAACATGGCCTCGGCGATCAGCTCACCGACCCGGGACCCGACCATGTGGACGCCGACGACCGGGCCGCCCTTCTCTCGAATGACCCGGACGGCCCCCTGGGTCTTGAGGATCTGGCTCCTGCCGTTGCCGCCCAGGTCGTAGGTCAGCGCCTCGATCTCGGTGTACTTCTGGCTTGCCTGCGCCTCCGTCAACCCAACCGAGGCGACTTCGGGTTCGGAGTAGGTGATCCGCGGAACGCCGGCGTAGTCGATCGGGACGACCGGCAGCCCCGCCAGCCGCTCGGCGACAAGAATTCCCTCGCCGAAGCCGACGTGGGCCAGCTGCGGAGTCGGGATCAGGTCACCCACCGCGGAAATGGTCGCCACCGATGTCTGACACAGTTCGTCCACAACCACGAAGCCGCGGTCCAAGGTCACGCCGTTCTCCTCGTACCCGAGACCGTCCGAGATCGGGCCGCGACCGACGGCGACGAGCAGGAGTTCGGCCTCGATAATCTTGCCGTTGTCCAGGGACACCTGCACGCCGTTGTCGGTCGAGGTCACGCCTGAGAACCGGCTGCCGAGCTCGAAGCCGATCTTGCGTCTACGGAAGGCGCGTTCCAGGAGCTTGGACGACGACTCGTCCTCCAGCGGTACGAGATGCGGCAGGGCCTCGACGATCGTCACGTCGGCGCCGAAGGACTTCCAGACGCTGGCGAACTCGCATCCGATCACCCCGCCGCCCAGGATCACCACCGATGCCGGAACGTGCTCAAGCCGCAGCGCATGGTCGCTGGTGATGACCCGCTGGCCGTCGATCTCCAGACCGGGCAGTGACCGGGCATAGCTTCCGGTGGCCAGCAGTATGTGCCTGCCCTCATAGGTGTGATCGCCGACCTGAACGGCACTCTGGGAGACCAGCCGGCCCTCGCCCTCCACGTAGCTGACCTTGCGGGCCTTGACCAGGCCCTGAAGACCCTTGTAGAGCCGGGCGACGACGCCGTCCTTGTAGGAGTTGACGCCGGCGATGTCGATCCCGGCGAGTGTCGTCTTGACGCCGAACTGTTCACCTTCTCGCGCGCTGTCCGCGATCTCGGCGGCATGCAGCAGCGCCTTGGTGGGGATGCAACCGCGGTGCAGGCAGGTACCGCCGACCTTGTCCTTCTCGATCAGGACCACCGACATGCCGAGCTCCGCCGCCCGGAACGCCGCCGCGTAACCGCCCGACCCACCTCCGAGGATGACCAGATCCGCTGGACCGTTGCTCGGCTCACTCATGCGCGTCCTCCACTGTCGAGCTCGACGTCATGTCCGCTGGCCCATCCTGCCACTGTCGGCACAAGGGTGCCCTGCGCCCTATCGTTGACGGCTCAGCAGCAGATGGGGAGGCACTCGTGGCTCTGTTCGGCCGCAAGAAACGACCGGGGACACTGCGCGAGTCAAGCAACGCCGACACAGCTCACTTGGAGGCCTTCGCGGCCTCCCGTCAGGGTGTGGAGGCCTACGTGGAACCGCGTACGGCCGTCACTGAGGCCACCGTGGTGTTCGTCGCTGCCGACGGGGAATGGACCCGGCGCCGCATCGATGGTCCAGACGGGGCCCAGAAGCTCGCGCGCAAGCTGGCGATTCCGGTCTATGACGCCGCCGTAATGGGTTATCCCGAGCGGATGCGGGAATGGAGCGCCCGGCAGAAGAAGGACCACGGCACGGGCGGCAACTGATGAACGGGCGAACCATCTCGGATGCGGTGAACGAGCAGGGATGGCGTTACATCCTCGGCACCCTGCGCACTGCGGTGTCCGTCCCCTCCCTGGACGAGGCCGTCAAGGTTGCGGCCGAATGCTCACGCGCAGCCGGCGACCTCGGCCGACACGTCCTGCTGGATGTTCGGGCGCACACGGTGATCCTGACGGTGCTGTCTCCGGACACGGCGTCGCTGACGGCTGAGGACATCGACCTTGCTCGCCGACTCAGCGAGGCCGTCACCACCAGCGGGCGACAGATGACCGCTGCGGGCGCAACCCTCCGCTCGGTGCAGACGCTGGAGATCGCCATCGACGCGATGGATATCCCATTGATCCGGCCCTTCTGGAAAGCCGTGCTGGGCTATGTCGACGAGGCTGACACGTCAGTCGTCACGGACCCGCTTGTCGATCCACTCGGACAGGGCCCGGCGATCTGGTTCCAGCAGATGGATCTCCCGCGCACTCAGCGCAACCGGATCCACGTCGACGTGTCGGTCCCACACGACGAAGCCACGCCGCGGATCGAGGCAGCCCTGTCTGCCGGCGGCGTACTCCGGTCTGATGCGCGTGCGCCCGCGTTCTGGGTGCTGGCCGATCCCGAGGGAAACGAGGCATGCATCACCACGTGGCAGGGCCGCGATTCCTGAACCGGACGGACTCAGTTGTCCGCCTCCCGGCTGAGGAACTCCCGAACGCTGACCGGCCGATGTCCAGTCAAACGCTGCACGTGATCAGTGACCACGTCATATTCGCCGGCTGCGATGGCCGTGTAGGTGCTGATCCAGCCAGCCAGTTCCCACGTCGGGGCGCCGTAGGCCGCTCGCGACTTCCGGGCTTCCTCGATCGTCTCGTTGTGAAAGCGCACCGGTCGATCTGAGAATCTGCTGACCTCGGCCGCCACCTCGGTCAAAGTGAACGCAGCCGGCCCGGTGAGCTCATAGGTCGCCATCCCGTGGCCGGGCTGTGTGAGCATCGTTAGCAGTGCATCGGCGACATCGTCGCGCAACACCGGTGCCAACCGTCCGTCGTCGGCGGGCCCGCGGATCACACCATCTTCACCGCCCAGCAGGGGCAGCAGGTCCATGTACAGGTTCTGTCGCGAGAATGTGAAGTCCAGTTCGCTGGTCCGAATGTGCTGCTCGGTGTGGAAGTGGTCCCGTGCGAAGGTGAACGTCGCGTCGGGCGCGGCACCGATGATGGAGAGATAGACAATTCGCTCGACCCCGGCCGAGCGCGCCGCGTCGATCGCCAGCTTGTGTTGCTCGACACGGTCCTCGGACTCGCGCGCGGAAGCCAGAAACAGCGTCGAGATGCCGGCACATGCCTTTCGCATGCCGTCCGCGTCTGCGTATCCGGCGAACTCCATCGACTCGGCGCCGGGCAGCACGGGTGCACGGCTCATGTCGCGCACGATCAGCCGCTGCGCAAAGCCGGCCCGTGCTAGTCGGCGAGCCACGCGCCCGCCAACCTCCCCGGTGGCCCCGGTTACGCCGATCACTGCGCGGCGAGGTCCTCGATGAGGGTGAGCAGGGTTCGGATCGGTACGCCGGTACCGCCCTTGGGGTTGTAGCCCCACGCCTTGCCGTTGTTGAAGGCCGGACCGGCGATGTCGATGTGGGCCCATTCGGTGCCGGCGGTGACGAACTCGGACAGGAAGTGTCCGCCGACGAGCATTCCACCGAGCCGATCGGTGTTGGCGTTGATCAGATCGGCGACCGAGGAGTCCAGGCCCTTGCGCAGTTCCGGCGGCATGGGCATCGCCCACATGGATTCGCCACTTCGCTCACTGGCGGTGATGACCCGGCCGCGCAGGTCGTCACTTCCCATCACCCCAGCCGTCCTGGCGCCAAGGGCGATTCGAGCCGCCCCGGTAAGGGTGGAGGTCTCGATCAGCCAGTCCGGCCCGTCCTCGCAGGCACGCGCGATCGCGTCAGCCAGAATGACCCGCCCCTCAGCGTCGGTGTTGGTGATCTCGGCGGTCTTGCCGTTGCGGAAGGTGAGCACGTCGGCGGGTCGGTAGGCGGTACCACTTGGCAGGTTCTCGGCCATCGGGATCGTGGCGATCACCTCCACCGGCAATTCCAACTCGGCCACCAGACAGGCTGTTGCCACCATGGCGGCCGCTCCGGCCATGTCCGACTTCATCTCGTCCATGTGGGCCGCGGGTTTGATCGAGATACCGCCGGAGTCGAAGGTGATGCCCTTGCCGACCAGGGCGATCTTGCACACAGCTGCGCCGGCCGGGGTGTAGTGCATGCGCACCAGCCGCGGCTTGCGGTCGGACCCGGAGCCGACGGCCAGTACGCCGCCGTAGCGCCCCCTGGCCAGGGCCTTCTCGTTGAGCACCTCGATCTTGAGCCCCGCAGCCTTGCCCGCCTGCTCGGCCCGGCGGGCGAACTCCGCGGGATACAGGTCGTTGGGCGGGGCGTTGACCAGGTCTCGGGTGAGCGTGACGGCGTTCGCGACGGCTGCGATCCGGCGCAGTTCTGCCTTGACGACGGAATCCTTGGCGTCTGCAACGAGCAGGGTCACTCGCTGCGGCGGCGACATCCGAGCGGGCTGGTCCTCGGATTTGTACGTCAGATAGCGGTAGGCACCCAGCAGGGCCCCCTCGCCGGCGGCGCGGATGCGGTCGAAGCAACCCTCATGGGCCAGTGCATTGAGGACGGTGCGACGACCGGTCAACGCGCGTACGGCAGACCCGGCGGCGCACCGGATGCTCTCCGCGGAATACGTGCCGTCGTCCGCCGGAGCCCCGAGCCCGACCACAGCAACGACCGGAAACGGACCGTCCCCCATCGTGGCGATCCGAGTGACCTCACCCTCGGCACCGGAGGCGGCGAGCACCTCGAGTGCGTCGGGGAGCTTGCCGCCCAGCAACGCGTCGAGTGCCTGCGCGCCCGAGGTCAGCAAGGGCCGGGTCTTGCCCTTTCCGATTCCCACGATGATGGCATCGGCAGTCAGGGCGTCCAGGGCCTTGTCGGTCGCTTGCAAGGTAGGCATCGTCAAGGTAGGCATCGTCAGCGATGCTATCCGGCCGGCACCGCTTGCTTGCAGCGCCGATGGAGAAGGCCCAGCAGGGCAGGGGTCAGACCCAACGGCCCGGCGACCGTGCCCACGCCCGCGTGCCCGGCAGCGCGCCGGCCCGCATCCAGCAGCCGACCGGTGGCCAGGAACAGGGAACCGCAGGCGATGCGGTGGGCGCCGCGAGCTGTCAGTGTCGCGATTGCGGCGCGCACGTCGTCGCCACGCAGATCACAGAAGGCTGTCTCGACCGGCACCACATGCGCGCGACCCCAGGCGTCGGCCAGCCCGCGTACTCCAGCTCGTGCCGCACGGTCGCTGGACCCGGCCGCGAGCAGGATTAGGCCGTCCGGAGCGTGCCCGGCGCTGGACGGCTGGTCCCGGATTTCCTCGTCCAACCGGGCATCCAGGGCGGCGATCAGGTCGTCATGGCTATCGGTCAGCAGCGGCGGCGCGATCTGCACCCGCATTTCCGGCGCCGACTCCAGCGCGGCATCGACGGCTGCTGGCACGTCAATGCGGTAGTGCTCCCCGGCCGAGAAGAGCATCGGCACCACCTGTACGTCGAGAATTCCGTCCCGGGCCAGCTGACGCAGGGCGGAGGCCGGGCTCGGCCAAGCCAGCTCGAGAAAGCTGACCCGGACGACCCGAGCGGGGTCCTCCCGCTGCAGCGCAGCAGCGACGTCGTAGGTGAATCGTGCGGCGTGCGGCTGGCGGCTCCCGTGGTTGATCAGCAGCACCGCCGGTGGCTCAGCCATATATTCCGCATTCGGTCTTCGCGTGTCCGGCCCAGCGGCCGGCGCGGGCATCTTCACCGGGCTGGACCCGCCTGGTGCACGGGGCGCAGCCGATCGAGGGAAACCCGTCGCCGGTCAGAGGGTGCCGGGGAAGGCCGTGCGACTCCTGGTAGGCCTCGACGTCGGCGTCGCTCCAGGCGACTATCGGGCTGATCTTGACCATGTCATGTGCGGAGTCCCAGGAGACGGTCGGCAGGCTCGCCCGGGTCGGGCTGTCGACGCGCCGGCCGCCCCCTACCCAGGCCTTGTAGCCCTGCAGTGCCTCGGCCAGCGGGTTCACCTTGCGCAGCAAGCAGCACGTGTCCGGGTCGCGCTGATGCAGTTCTGCGCCGAGCAAGGCGTCCTGCTCGGCGACCGTACGGCTCGGCATGAGCGTCACGACAGTGATCGGCAGCCGCCGGGCCACGAGGTCGCGAGCCTGCAGCGTCTCCGGAAAGTGATATCCGGTGTCGATGAACAGCACGTCGACGTTCGGGATGGCCTGGCTGACCAGGTGGGGGACCACGGCGTCCTGCATGCTTGCGGCGACTGCGAGGCCACGGCCGAAGATCGTCGCCGCCCAGGCCAGCACGTGGGTGGCGTCAGCACCTTCGAACTCGGCCGCCGCATGCTGCACCAGAGAGCGCATCTCGCGCGGACTGTAAGTCAGACCAGGCTCGATCAGGGCTGTCATGGCAGGACCACCTCGTCGATCAGAGCGGTCATGTCAGGGCCAGCTCGTCTGCCCGGATGACCCAGGACGCGAAGCCCTCACCGGGTTCTCGAGCGCCCAGGAAACGGCGCACGACCCGTTCGACATAATCGGGAAGTTCCGCAGAGGTGACCTTGAGCCCGCGCACCTTGCGACCGAATCCGGCCTCCTGGCCGAGGCCGCCACCGAGATGGACCTGGAACCCCTCCACCTGATCACCCGACGCATCCGTCACGATCATCCCCTTGAGCCCGATGTCGGCGACCTGGATGCGGGCACAGGAGTTTGGGCAGCCGTTGAC
>JALZDV010000358.1 GCA_030862345.1 Actinomycetota bacterium
CGCGCCGGATATGGCGCCACCGTGGCCACGATCATGTTCGTGGCGCTGCTCATCATCACCCTCGCCCAGGTGTACGTAATGGAGCGGGGGCGGGAGAAGTGACCACAGTTGCTCCGCACGAGAGAACGAAGCCTCTGGCCAAGACTGGTGGCTACCTCGCAATGCTGTTGGTGGTCCTCCTGATCGCGCTGCCGCTGTATTGGATCCTGGTGTCGTCGTTGAAAGAACGGCCCGACATCTACACCGTGCCAGTCAACTGGATACCCAACCCGGTCATCTTCGACAGCTACTCCAATGTGCGTACCGGGGTTCCGTTCACTGATTACCTCCGAAACTCGGTGCTCATCACCACCGTGTTGACTGTCGTCCAGGTCACCCTCGGCGTGTTGTCTGCCTTCGCCCTCGCCTTCCTCCGCTTTCCCGGGCGCACGCTGGTGCTCCTTCTCATCATCGCCGCCCTCATGGTTCCCAACCAGATCACCATGATCAGCAATTACGCGCTGGTCGCCGGGCTGGGTTGGCGCAACACCTTCGCCGGGATCATCGTTCCGTTGGCGGGTGTGGCCTTCGGAACATTCCTCATGCGCAACCATTTCGTCTCGCTGCCCACGGAGATCATCGAGGCGGCCGAGATGGACGGAGCGGGACCGTTGAGGATGCTGTGGAGGGTGGTGCTACCCATGTCGTGGCCCACCTTGATCGCCTTCACCCTGATCACGATCGTCAACGAGTGGAACCAGTACCTGTGGCCGCTGCTGATGGCCGACGATGCCTCGGTCGCCCCGTTGCCGGTCGGGCTGACCCAGCTGCAGGACACTGAGGGACTGTCCAACTGGGGCCCAGTGATGGCCGGCACGGTCCTGACCATGTTGCCGATCCTGATCATCTTCCTGCTGCTGCAGCGACACATGATCAAGGGCCTGACCGCCGGGGCGGTCAAGGGATAGGAATCGAGCACATACCATCCACACAACCGAGCACCTGACGCGAGAATGGGAGCGTTTCCAATGAACGAACTCGATCGTCGCAAGTTTCTCCGATTGACCGGTGCAGGGCTCGGGGCCGTTGGGTTGTCCGCCTGCGCAGGTACCGGCTCGACCCCCGGCGGTGGTGGCGGTGGTGGCGGCGGCGGCGACGTCGACACGCTGACTTTCTGGTCGAACCATCCGGGAGCTTCCAAGGAGGTCGAGACCACGCTGATCAATGCCTACAAGTCCGCCGAGGACGTCACCGTCAAGCTCATCGATGCCGGTGCCAGCTATGAGGAGCTCGCCCAGAAGTTCAACGCGGCCCTGTCCGGTGGCGAGCTGCCCGACGTCATCGTGGCCTCCGACGTGACCTGGTTCAACTTCGCGCTCAACGAGGCGATCACCCCGATGGACGACCTCTGGTCAGCCGCAGATGTGGACGCGGAGGGCTATGTCGACTCCCTTCGCGAGGACTACGAGTTCGACGGCCAGCACTTCGCCCTGCCCTACTCCAGGTCTACTCCGCTCTTCTACTACAACAAGGTCATGTGGAGCGCCGCCGGCCTTCCCGACCGGGGTCCGGAGACGTGGGAGGAGTTTGCCGACTGGGCCGCCCAACTCGCCTCGGCCAACCCGGGCCTGCCGCCGCTGACGATGCCCGACGGCAGCAACTACCTGGACTGGTACTTCCAAGGCATGATCTGGACCTTCGGTGGCTCCTATTCCGACGAATGGGAACCCACCTTCACCAAGGACGAGTCCCTCGAGGCCGGGCGGTTCCTCCAAGAGCAGGTCCAGGCCGGGCACATCGCGATCTCCAACGACCCGAACAACCAGTTCGCGGCCGGGCAGGCCGGGTGCCTGCTGCAGTCGACCGGCTCCCTGGGCGGCCTCGCCGAGACCGCGCAATTCGAATTCGGTACGGCGTTCCTGCCCGGGCCTGCGCCTGGGTGCCCGACAGGCGGCGCCGGACTGGCGATCCCCAACGGCATCGACGACAACCGCAAAGCAGCGGCGATGAAGTTCATTGCCTTCATCACCAACACCGACAACACCGTGACGTTCACCCAGGCCACGGGCTACATGCCGGTGCGCAAGGACGCGGTCGAGCATCCGGACACCGTGTCCTACCTCGAGGCGAACCCCAACGCCCGTACGGCGCTGGAGCAGCTCGAGGTGACGGCACCGCAGGACTACGCCCGGGTGTTCGTTCCCGGTGGCGGTGCCCGAATCGGTGCTGGTCTGGACCGGATCACGACCGGTGGCGAGGACGTGGAATCGGTCTTCGAGGAGCTGCAGGACGAGACCACGACGGTCTACGAGCGGGACATCGAGCCCCTGCTGTGACGGCGGCGCGACCGGGCGGGAGGGACCCGTCATGGCATCGGTGACCTTCGACGCCGCGACCCGGACCTTCCCGCACAGCGATCGCCCGGCCGTGGATCAGCTGGACCTGGAGATCCACGACGGCGAGTTCCTCGTCGTCGTCGGCCCCTCCGGATGCGGAAAGTCCACCAGCCTGCGGATGCTGGCCGGGCTGGAGCCGGTGAATTCCGGCCGCGTGCTCATCGACGGCGTCGATGTCACTGGGCGCCGAGCCCGCGATCGAGACATCGCAATGGTGTTCCAGAGCTATGCGCTCTATCCGAACATGACTGCCGCCGAGAACATGGCCTTCGCGCTCAAGAACACCCGAGTCGCCAACGAGGAGATCCGGACCCGAGTGGCCGAGGCGGCCCGGATCCTGCAGCTGGAGGACATGCTGGACCGCAAGCCGGGAAAGATGTCCGGCGGGCAGCGGCAGCGAGTCGCGATGGGGCGGGCGATCGTGCGCGATCCCAAGGTCTTCTGCATGGACGAGCCGCTGTCGAACCTGGACGCCAAGCTGCGCGTGTCCACGCGAGCCGAGATCGCGGACCTGCAGAAGCGGCTCGGCACCACAACGGTCTACGTCACCCACGACCAGACCGAGGCAATGACGATGGGCGACCGGGTAGTCGTACTCCTGGACGGTCGGCTGCAACAGGTCGGTACGCCTACCGAGCTCTATGAGCGACCGGACAACACCTTCGTCGCGGGGTTCATCGGCTCACCGTCGATCAATCTGTTCGACGGTGTTCCGGTGCGCGAAGGGCGGGCGGGCATGACGGGCTCATTGCAACTGCCGGTTTCCAACTCGGCCGGCACGCCTCCGGAAACAGTGACCGTGGGCATCCGGCCAGAGGGCGTCGATGTAGTGGGATCCGACGTAGCCGAGCGGGACGACCGGTTGACCGTGCGGATCAGCCGCGTGGAGCGGATGGGCTCGGAGATCTTTGCCTATGTCCGTCCGGTGGACCTCACTGAGGGGGTCACGCCACGCGCGGAGGACATGGTCGTCCGTCTCGACAAACGTCAGGACATCCAGGAGGGGGCCGAGCTGACCCTGCACGTCCACCTCGCTGAGACGATGGTCTTCGCGCCGGATGGCGGCGCCATCCGCTAACGGCCGGAACTCGTTCTCGTTCGCGGTGCTGACCGTACAGGCGTTACACCACGAACGAGGGACGTCACCCTGCGCGGGTTAGCCGCAAGTCCGGTTGGGCATGGGAAGGCATGGGTCTGGACGTCGTGCTGACGGCAGTCGGGGTGATCGGCGCCATCGTGGCGGCGCTCTCCTTGCGGATTCGGCGCATGCCCGTCTCAGAACCGCTGATCGGGCTGATGATCGGCATTCTCCTTGGGCGGGAGGTCCTGGACGCTCTGCCATTGCCGACATTGCTCGAAGATCATGCGCTGCTGCATGAAGCGACACGCTTGCTACTTGCGTTGTCGGTGATGGCAGTCGCGCTGCGCTACCCGATTCGCGATGCCCGTCAACAGGTGCGCCCGGTGCTGATCCTCTTGATCGTGGCCATGCCAGTGATGGCCCTGGTCTCGGCTGGTCTGGCCTGGGCTGTGCTGGGTGTGCCGCTGGCCGCGGCTGCGCTCCTGGGGGCCGCGATTTGCCCGACCGACCCGGTGCTGGCATCTAGCGTGGTGACTGGCGAACCAGCAGAACAGGACATCCCCGTCCCGCGACCGGCGAGTACTTTCGCTGGAGTCCGGTGCTAATGACGGCTTGGCCCTTCCGTTCGTGCTCGCTGCAATTGCCCTGGCTGGCCCGCTGACTGCGCGCGGAGCGGTGCTGGAGTCTCTCTGGCAGATTCTGGCTGCGGTGGTCCTGGGGATCGGAGGAGGTGTGCTGGGAGCGCGAGTCTTGCGGATCGGCGAGGACCACGGCGCGACGGAGAACAGTTCGGCGATCATGTTCACCCTGGTGTTGGCTCTGGGTGTGCTTGGCGGTGCCGGTCTCCTCAAAGCCAATGGGATCCTGGCGGTCTTCGTGGCCGGACTTGTGTTCAACGCTGCGAGCACCCGAGGTGATCGCGTCGGCGCGGTGTCGATTGACGAGGCGATCAATCGGTTTGCCGTGCTGCCGGTATTTGTGCTTCTCGGTGCCATGCTGCCATGGGAGGTGTGGACCGAGCTCGGTTGGCGCGGGCCGGTGCTGGCTGTTGCGGTGCTGCTGCTGCGCCGGATCCCAGTGGTCTGCCTGATTCGGCGGGGGTTGCAGGTGGGCCGTCCCGACGCGCTCTATCTGGGCTGGTTCGGGCCGGTCGGTGTGTCCGCGGTGTTCTACCTCACTCTGGAGGCCGACCGTCTCGGGGTGGATCCAGTGGTGTTAGCCGCTGGGGCATTGATCGTTGCCGTGAGCACTGCTGCGCACGGTCTCACCAGTGCCCCTGGACGAGTTCTCTACCGCCGAGCTAGCAGTGCCGCGCCGGTCACGACAGGGACACAGCAATGACGTCGACCCAACAATGACCGGAGGCTGCATTCAAGCCCGCTGTGCAAGTCCTGTTGCGGGAGTCGCGGTGTCTGGGAAAGTAGGCGCCGGCGACGGCTGGCCTGGTCACCGTACTTGTAGACGACCTCTACG
>JALZDV010000365.1 GCA_030862345.1 Actinomycetota bacterium
TGCAGTGTGTCAGGCGTGGGGTGTCGACACACTGGAGCCGCTCGATGGCGGACAGGGCATGGCGTTCGTCGGAGGCGGCGTGGTCCTGAAGCCCGTTCTCGACCCTCGCCAGTTCGACTGGCTGGCAGGCGTCCTGTCCGAGCTTCCTCCCGTCGATGACCTGCGCATCATTCGGCCCCGGCCGGCTGGAGACGGAAGGCGGGCCGTCGAGGGATGGTCGGCGTGGGAGTACCTGGAGGGCGAGGTCGATGCTGAACGGTGGCGGGATGCGCTGCGGGTCTCCGACCGGTTCCACGACATCGTCTCCGGCGTGCCGTGGTCGCCCGCGGTCCGAGGCTGTCACCGCTGGGCGATCGGGGACGCGTTCGCATGGGGCGAAGCGGACATCTCGTTCCCGGACCGCTTCCGGCCACTGATCAACGAGCTCACGGAGTTCTGCCACTCGGTGGACAACCTTGCCTGCCAGCTCGTCCACGGTGACCTCGGGGGCAACATCGTCTTCCATCCGGAGCTGGCGCCGGCTGTCATCGACGTCAGTCCCTACTGGCGACCGAAGCGGTACGCCGACGCGATCATCGTTGCGGATGCCTGCGCGTGGGCTGGCGCCGATCTCCAGGCACTGGGGTCCTTTCGCGACCCCGTCGGAGTTCAGATGATCTACCGGGCGATCCTGTTCAGGCTCGGCGCAGCAGCGATCGCATTCGACGGTCGCGACGAACGGTTCGGTGTCGAGGTTGCCGCCTACCAGCCAGTCGTCCAGGCCCTCGGGACCGCGGGACCCGATTCCTCGTCGGGGAACCGAACGACGGCCCTGGGAGTCGAAGGAGCATGACGGTGAGAAAGGCGGTCATCGGCGACGTGCCCGGGGTGTATCCCGCGCCATGGCCTGTCGCGCTGCGTACGGATTCGTTCGAGGACGTCTTCCGGCGGGAATCCCTCGGCATGATCCGCCTGGCATACCTCATGGTCGGATCGGCGCCCCTGGCCGAGGAGGTCGTCCAAGACGCCTTTGCCCGGCTCCTCGAACGCTGGGAGAGGATCGAGCAGCCGGCCGCGTACCTCCGCACCTGTGTCGTCAACGGCTGCAGGACCGCCCACAGGCGACGCGCCTTGGAGCGCAAGCACGCCGCCCGTGCAACGGTGCCTGTCGCAGGCGTCCTAGGGGTCGATCACCTGCAGGACGCGCTCGCAGCGTTGCCGGTGAAGCGCCGCGCCGCGATCATCCTGCGCTATTACCAGGACCTCTCCGAAACCGAGATCGCCGAGGCGCTGGGCGTCCGCCCGGGAACGGTGAAGTCTCTGGTCTCTCGGGGGCTCGCCCAACTCCGGGAGGTAGTCGAACCGTGACCTTCGAAGACGCGCTGCTCGCCACGCTCGAGCGGCTGGCCCGTGGGATCGATGGAGCCGGGCTCACCGAGGCCGCAGTTCGACGGCGGATGCACGAACGCACCCGCCGCCGGCGGATGCGGCGAACGGTGGCCTCGGCGGGTTTCGTTGTGGCCGCCACGTTGCTCGGAGCGCTCGGTCTGCTCGACCGTAGCGATGGTGGCCGACGGGTGCTTACCAGTCCTGCGGCGCCGAGCTCCACTGCCCCGCTTGGGCCTACCCAGGTCCCGCGACCGACATTGGTCGCCCCGACCGTCGTGCCGACGGGGCTCCGGTTTCTCGAGGGTGGATCGACCACCGGCAGCGGTGCTCGGGGTACCGTCACCCTGTCGTCGACCGGGCTCAACAGGCCGGTGCAGCTGACCTGGTGGCCACTCGGGATCCGGGGCGGGTGCGAGGAGTTGGTGGCGACCGGCCCGTCACCCGCGACAGATGCTCGGCGATCGCGATCCGATGCGATTCGGGCCTACGTCGATGGGAGCATGAACCAGATCGGGTGGTGCCAACCGGAGGGCGTCCTCCTCGTCACACTCTTCGGGCCTGACCTTCCTCGCCAACAGCTGGCCGACCTCGCGTTGACCGTCGCACCGATCCCGGGGGTGCCGTGGGAGCTGACCGTGGCCCCGCCTGCGGGGTTCAAGGTTGCCCGCGACGTTGATGTCCCTCGCGCCGTCCTCATGTACGGGCGGCAGGAATCTGCGTGGCCGACGCTGCGCGTGCAGATCGAGGCCGCTGGAGCCAACGCGCTTGAGCGCGCCCGCGCCGATCGCGGAGGGGAGCCGCTCCGGCTGGGTACGCGACCGGCCCTGACTGGGCCAGACAGCATCCTGGTGCTCTACGACGACCACACCCTGGTTCGGGTCAGCGGTACTGCGGTGAGTGAGCGAGAGGTGCGGGGGGCAGCGGAGTCACTGGCGCCAGCCGATCCCTCGATGGCACCGCCGGTCGGGATCGACTCACGGGATGGACGCTGCAGCCGTCTCGGGCTCTGCCGTTGATCAGCCGGCCGCAAGACACAGTTCCGGCGATTGAGGCCGCGGGCGTCCGTGGAGCTGAACCTGAGGCCGGCGGACGGCGGCGGGGAGGTTCGCCCGCCGCCGATACGGGCACGCACAAGGCGAGAGCGCATTGTCCA
>JALZDV010000411.1 GCA_030862345.1 Actinomycetota bacterium
CGTCGAACCTGTCGGCTCGCACCTGCTGCCAAGTGCCGGCGTTGAGTACGGCCACGTCGATGCTGCCCAACGCCGTCCGTACTGACTGCACTGCTGCGTGCACGGCGGTCCGGTCAGTGATGTCCACCGGCTCGACATGCATTCGGCCTTGTGAGACGGCGTCCAGCTTTTCCCGCCGGCGAGCGCTGATCGCGATCCGCCCGCCGCGCCGATACAGTTCGGCAGCCAGTTCAGCCCCGATCCCGCCGGATGCACCGGTGACCCAGAACGTCGTACCCGCGATCTTCATGTATCCATCCTTCAGGAGGCGCGAACCTTTGCGACTCAGTGCTTGGCGAATGGGTTGCGGGCCAGGCCCAACTGGCTGACTCCCAGATAGCCCACGCGGAATCCGGCCTCACAGTAGGCGAGGTAGAACTCCCACATCTGCCGGAACGTCTCATCGAACTCACCCTGGCCCTTTAGCTGCGGCCAAGCGGCTATGAACCGGTCGCGCCACTGCCTGAGCGTGTAGGCGTAGTGCGGTCCGAAGTCGCGCCGCTCCACAATAGACAGTTTGGTGTGTTCGCGCAGGTTGCCCTCGATAGCGCGGATCGACGGGATGATTCCGCCCGGAAAGACGTACTTGTGGATCCAGGTGTAAGCCCTGCGGGTGGCCACCATCCGATCGTGCGGCATCGTGATCGACTGCAATCCGACCCGGCCGCCGGGCTTCAGCAGCCGGTCCAGCGCCGAGAAGTACGTCGGCCAGAAGTCCTCACCGACGGCTTCGATCATCTCGACCGAGACGACGGCGTCGTAGGTTCCGCGGGCATCGCGGTAGTCCTGCAGCCGGACGTCGACCAGGTGAGCTACGCCGGCCTGCTCGGCCCGGGTCCGCGCCAGGTCGGCCTGCTCGATGGACAGGGTCAACGTCGTGACCCGCGCCCCGCGTTCGCAAGCGGCGCGGATAGCTAGTGCGCCCCAACCAGTTCCGATCTCCAGGACGTGGTCACCTGGGCCGACGCGGGCAAGGTCCAGGATGCCGTCGATCTTGCGCAGTTGCGCCGTTTCGAGGTCATCGTTCTCCTCGAACCAGGCCGATGAGTACATCATCGATCGGTCCAGGAATGCCTCGAACAGGGAGTTCGAGAGGTCGTAATGCCTGGCGATGTTCTCCTGTGCCTGGTCGAGGGTGTTCTGCTCCTCAGCAGGCTGAGTGCGCTCGACGACATTGCGCAGGCGTTGCAGGGTCGGGTGGATCAACGTCGAGATCCGCGCGGCGAACGGGGTCAGCAGATCGGCCAGGTCGGTACCCGGACCGGTCGTCCAGTCGCCAACCATGTACGCCTCGCCGAAGCCGATCTTGGCATCGGACCCGAGCCGGGCGAAGAAGGCGGCCGGCCGTACCAGCAGCATCACCGGCGCCATGCGATTACCCGCACCGATGGTCCTGCCGTCAGGCCAGCGGACCCGTACCTCGAGGCCGTGCACCGCGCGCCGGAACAGCTTCTCGGCGACCGCCGCCTTGAACTTGTTTGTCGGTGGTTCGGCCAGCCCCGGCCACAAGCCCTCATTCGGGCGAGGAATCACGCGGGTGACACGCATGCCTTCCATGGGACGGTTCAGGGTGCTGGTCATGGCTACTGGACCCCCTTCTGGGGCTTGTGAACGGGACGGGGGACGACTGGCAGACGCCGCGCCCACAACTTGATGCCCTGGTAGCGGATGAGTGCGGTGACCAGCAGCGGCATGAACGGAAAGCGAAGAGCCGCACGCAGTACGGCGCCAGGAGTGGCCGCCCGACGCTGGCCGCGCAGGGTCGCGGTGAATGGCGTACGACCATCCTTGAGCAGCGCCATGGTCACCGAGAGTTCCTCGGCGGGCGGGGAGAAGCGCATCACGTACTGCCCGACGCTGTCGAAGAACGGGGAGACGTACAACGCCTTGTCTGCGTGCGCGCGGCCGGAGGTGTCGGGCCGCAGCAGGTAGACATGGCGCTCGCCGTAGGTGTTGTGTACCTCGGCGAGGATTGCGTCGAGGGCACCGTCGCGGTCGTAGCACCAGTGCACGGAGATCGGGTTGAACACGTAGCCGGCGACCCGGGCGTTGGCCAGCATGATCACTCGCCCGCCGGCGAGGTCGATGCCGTTGTCGGCGAGATAGGCGACGACGTTGTCCTTGATCGAGCGGGTCGGGTCGCCGAGATGGTCGCGGGCCTCGAAGCGCGCCACCCAGGCGTACGGCCGGTGGTACGTCGGCAGTGCGTCGAGGTCGACCAGCCACATGTAGACGCGATAGCTGAAGGAGTTCTCGATCGGAAAGCGCCGGGTGTGCCCGACGGTGGCGTAGTACAGCGCCGGAGTCCGGGTGGTGGCGGGGGCAGTCAGGCCTGCATCAGGGGAAGATTGCGACGGTAGGTTCGGCTCAGGGGCCCCCTGAGTCGAACCTAACGTCGTAGGGGTCCCCTGAGTCGAACGGAAAAGTGCCCGGGTGGCGGTCACCAGGTGACTCCGAACGATTGAGCGGCCCGTACGCCGGCGGCGCAGCCGTCCTCATGGAAGCCCCAGCCGTGGTACGCACCGGCATACGCGGTACGCCCGGTGTTCAGTCCGGGAAGCAGGCGCTGGGCGGCGACCGAGGTCGGCGTGTACAGCGGGTGGTCGTAGACCATCCGGGCCAGCACCGTGTTCTGGTCGATGCGCGAGTTGCTGTTGAGCGTCACCAGATAGTTCACCGGCTCGGCTATTTGCTGGAGCTTGTTCATCCAGTACGTGACCTGGACCCGGTCCACGTTCTGCCCGCAGCTTGACATCAGGTAGTTCCAGGATGCCCGGGCGTTCTCGGCCCTCGGTAGCACCTTGGTGTCGGTGTGCAGCAGGGTCTCATTCTTCGAATACGCGAAGGCGCCGAGGACGGAGCGCTCCGCCTGGCTCGGGTCGCCCAGCAGCCGCAATGCCTGGTCGGGGTGGGTGGCCACGACGACGACATCACGCCGATGGTGCCGGCCGTCGTCGTCGAGAATCTCAACGCCATCGACTGTACGGCGAAGGGACCGGACGGGAGAGGAGGTCTCAACAGCGGTAAGCCCCTTGACGGCCTCGTCCACGTACGCGCGGGAGCCGCCGACAACGGTCCGCCAGGTGGGGGAGTTCTTGACCGTCAACATGCCGTGGTTGTCAAGGAACGTGAACAGGTAGCGCGCCGGGTACTGCATCGACAGTTCGGTGCCCGAGGACCACACGCAGGACACGACCGGGATCATGAAGTGCCGGACGAAGTAGTCGGAGTAACCACCGATGGCCAGGAACGCGCCGAGGGTGATCGAGTCGGTGGTGGTGGGGTCAGCGGCCAACAGCCGGTGCGCATGGCGGTGGAAGCGCTTGACCTCCAACAACATCCGTACGAACCGCGGGTCCGCGACCCGTTGACGTTGGGCGAAGACCCCGTTGAGGCCGCGCGCGCCGGCGTACTCCAGTCCGCAGCCCTCGCACTTGATCGACATACTCATCTCGGTGCCCTGGGTGGCGACGCCCAGCTCGCCGAACAAGCGCAGCAGGTGGGGGTAGGTCCGCTCGTTGTGCACGATGAATCCGGTGTCGACCGGGATGACGCGGCTGTCGCCGGTCGGGACGTCGTGGGTGTGCGCGTGCCCCCCGATCCGATCGTCTGACTCGAACAGGGTGACGTCGTAACGGCGCTGGAGCAAGTAGGCCGAGGTGAGCCCGGCGACTCCGCTGCCGATGACAGCGGCACTCGGGCGGCGGGAGCTGGAGCCGGCCCGGGGATCGTTCGTCATCGCGAGCGGGCTCCTTCAGGGCGCGAGTCCTCTCCACCTTCCGCCTGAGGTGGGGTCTGCGGAAGGTCGAGAGGTGGTCAGTACGGCGCGGTCAGCCCGGCCGGTGGGTCCTGTCGGAAGGCATTCGTCACAGCCGGGCTGAACGGTTCGAACCCGAGTCCGGCGAGTACGACCTCTCGGACGAGGCCATGCCAGGCCGACGCCCGGCGCAGCATGCCGTGCCCACCCGGTAGCAGGAAACGGGCGGTCTGTCGGGCGACTGACTTGGCGCGGAGCGCGAACTCGAGCGAGCCACGTGCCGGGACCCAGCGGTCGGCTCGGCCATGCGCAATCACCAGCGTCCTGCCACGCAGGTGCGCGACCGGATCGCTCGGCGGCAACCAGGGTGCGAGCGCGCAGACCGCGCGTACGGAGGGGTGTCCGGCGACACGGACCGCGGCCCGGCCGCCCATCGAATGACCGACGAGGACGACCGGTAAGTCGCCGTACCGCCGACTGACCTCGTCCAGAGCCCACCGCGCGTCCTGGGCGGCATCCGCGCGTGGGCCGTTCCAGCCGGCGAAGCGGTAGCGCAGCAGCCAGGGTTCGACGCCGTTGGTCTCGAGGCTGTCTCGTACGGCATGTTGGATGGCCCGCATCCGGATCAGGGACAGGGCGCTGTCCGAGGGTGCGGCCGTGCTGTCGGACGTGCCGCCGTGGCAGAAGAGTGCGACGGCGGTCGGTGTCTGCGACAGGGGCGTCACGTCGACCGACGGGCGGCTCATCGTGGCGGTCACGCTACCGCGCCGATCCGGGTACTCGGACAAAGCGTCATCTCCTTTTCCTACCCGGGCACATCGGGCGTCATCCCGGGTCATCCCTATGCATTCGCGGGACGGCTGGGGGGTGGTTCGTCGGGCCGATGTGACCTGGACCGCAGCCCGCCGGGGCCGGGAATCAGTGGTTCGGCGGTGACGTTGCGCTGAACAGTGGCCGACGGTCTCTGCGGTACCGGCCTCATCTTCTACGGTGGTGGACATGCTCTTCTCACGCGGCAAGACCCAGTTGATCGATCCCGAGTCAGCCCTGCGCGGTCGTGAGCGGCCGATCCCGGTGTCCGAACTGCACGCCGTCAGCGGAAACCGCATCGTCTCGCCCTTCCCCGCGGGCATGCAGACCGCAGTCTTCGGGCTGGGCTGTTTCTGGGGGGCCGAGCAGGTCTTCTGGCAGACCCCGGGCGTCTACTCCACCGCCGTCGGGTACGCGGGTGGCTTCACGCCGAATCCCACGTATGAGGAGGTCTGCTCGGCCCGCACCGGGCACACCGAGGTCGTGCTGGTGGTGTTCGACCCGGCCAGGATCAGCTACGAGGAGCTGCTCCGGATCTTCTGGGAGAACCACGACCCGACCCAGGGCATGCGCCAGGGCAACGACGTCGGCACCCAGTACCGCTCGGGCATCTACGTGTTCTCCGACGAGCAGTTGACGACGGCGCAGGCGTCCCGGGAGGCGTTCGCGCCGGTGGTCAAGCGGGCCGGGTATGACGAGATCACCACGGAGATCGGCAAGCTGGCCGACTTCTACTACGCCGAGGACTACCAC
>JALZDV010000416.1 GCA_030862345.1 Actinomycetota bacterium
GATCACCGGCGGCTACTCGCAGCTCGAAAGCACCGGTCAGGTCACGAACTCGTTCTTCATCTTGAGTGAGAACGGAGAGTGGCTCGTTCCTCCCTACCACAAGACGATCTTGCTGGCCTTCGGGGAGTATCTACCGGGAGCCGATCTCATCCCCGGGCTTCGCGAACAGGTGCCTCAGGTCGGGGATTATGGGCGTGGACCAGGTCCCACTGTGCTCACCGCGGGCCAGGTGAAGATCGGGGCACAAATCTGTTACGAAGGCTTGTTTGACTGGTTCTCGCGCCAGCAAGCCCAGAATGGCGCACACGTTCTCGTCAATCTGACGAATGACGCTTGGTACGGTGCCTGGCAGCAGCCGTATCAGCACTTGTACATGACCCTGGCTCGGGCGGTTGAGGTACGCCGTCCACTGGTCAGGTCAACCAACACCGGGATCAGTGCCTCGGTCCTGGGCAGCGGAGAGATCCTGGTGCAGTCGCCGACGAGCGAAGAGTGGTACAGCGTGTATGAAGTCCCGTACGCGAAAAATCCGGCTGACACGCTGTTCATGACCACGGGCGCTTGGCTGGTTCCATCCATATTGGCGCTCGCTTTGGTGGTGGTTGCCGCCACTTTCCGCGTCCGCTTCCCCGATGAATCGCGTCAACCTGCAGGCGGGTGGCGCAGGTAAGGGCGGCGTTCCCGTTCCTATGTCTTTCATTTCATTGCCGCCGTCGGCTTGGCGTCGCCAGTAGCCTCTGCACGACACCGGGCTCGTAATCCCTTCGCGTGAGCCGTTCGCCCTCGCCGGGCAGCAGCAGTCTGCTCCGCTCGAGCCTCGTCTCAAAAGCTTTCAGGGTGGCGAGGCGGCGCTTGACCACATCCGACCCACCGGAGCAAACGCGTGGTTTCTCGTCGAACTGCAACATGTCCAAGATCCCCTCTGGACAACGGCTGCCGAGGCTAAACATAACCACAGCATGCAGAAAGCGGTTTTGGACCAGCTCAACCGGGTCGCCCTTCCACGAGGAACCGGGGGTCGCTGGGACGCCGCTATCCAGGTAAGGGCGATCTTTTATAACGCTGAGGTTACATCATGGTAGTCCGGATCCTTCGCACCAACACCTATGGTGCAGATGTGTTCAGCGGTTCGAACGATCCTGAAATCATCTACGGTTGGGATCCTGGTTCTGCGCCGCCGCCGCTGATCATCAATGCGATCCGCGTTGCGACCAATCTCTCACAGCCGCTCTTTGCGACGGCGCCTGCCCACGATTCAAGTCGGTTGTTCCTGGTCGAGAAGACCGGCCTCATCAAGATCATGGACCTCGCCACGGGGCAGATCGCGGCCACTCCGTTCCTCAATGTCTCGTCTCAAATCACCACCACCGGCGAGCAGGGGCTGCTAGGGCTCGCGTTCGACCCAGGCTTCGCGCAAAACCGGAAGCTTTTCGTCTACATGTCGACTCCCGGCGGAGACGTGGAACTCCGCCAGTATCAAACCTCAGCCATGAACCCGAATGTCGTCGATCCTGCCAGCGGGGTCGTTGTTTTCAGGGCTGATTTCCCGTCGACCACCAATCATCGGGGTGGTTGGATCGGCTTCGGGCCGGACGGCTACCTCTATGCAGCACTCGGCGACGGCGCTGTGAGCGGCAACGCGCAGAGTCTCGCCAACACACTCGGCAAGATACTGCGGATCGATGTGAATGGTGCCGATGCGTACCCTAGCGACCCGAACCGCAACTATGCGGTACCTCCCGACAACCCGACGCACTTCGACGGCATTGGCGGGCCGGTCGAGAAATCCGCCATTTTTGCAGTAGGCCTTCGCAATCCGTGGCGCAACAGCTTCGACCCGTCGGGGCGCCTTTTCATCGCCGACGTGGGTGCGAGCGCCGCCGAGGAAATCAACCTCGGCCGAGCGGGCGCCAATTACGGCTGGGGTCGCGGGACGGGACAGGACGACGGCCCGATCAGTCCACCCGATCCGCGCTATACCAATCCCATCTACTCCTATGCGCATTGGGAAGGCGGATCGATCACGGGGGGCTACCTGTATCGCGGACCGAACCAGAGCCTGGCAGGTCAGTACGTCTTCGGGGACTTTGTCCGCGGTACGATTCTTACGCTGACGCAAGACGCCGGCGTGTGGCATGCGGTTGACCGCACCGCGCAGGTTCGCCCCAACACCGGCACGATCGACATGGTGGCGTCTTTCGGTCAGGACGCATCGGGAACCCTTTACGTCTTGGATCTCGACGGGGATATGTTTCGTCTCAGCCCGTCCGGTGGCGGCAGCGATCTGGGCGACCGCTTGTCCGGTAATGGCGGTTCCGATCTCATCTTGGGTGGCGCCGGAAATGACTCCCTGGACGGTGGAGCCGGAAACGACCATCTGCAAGGAAGTCTCGGCGGCGACAGCCTGCGGGGTGGCAGCGGCAACGATCGATTGAGTGGCGGCAACGGCAGCGACCGTCTCGACGGTGGGCCTGGCAATGACCGTCTGAACGGCGAAGCGGGACACGATCGTCTCAACGGCGGAGCCGGCCGTGACTTCCTGGCCGGGAAGGGCGGTAGCGACAGATTGGTCGGGGGCCGTGGAGCTGACGTTCTAAACGGCGGATTGG
>JALZDV010000070.1 GCA_030862345.1 Actinomycetota bacterium
TTCGCCCCGTGGCTGCTGACGATGTGCTGAGCCCCGAACCTCCCGCCGACAACCCAGCCCTGACTCGGAATCCACCCGGCACCGATGATCCCGTACTCGCCGCCGAACGAGCCCACCTGGACCGAGCCCGCGAGTGCCTCGGCCAAATGCGAGCCACCGCACGCGCGCTCAACGATGCCGGTGGGGATGCCTTCGCGAGCGAAATGCTCGGCAGGTCCAAGGCCGTACGACTCAAGTCGCTGGCCGACGACGGCACGATCCAGCCGTTCTTCGGCCGCACAGACCGCTTACGCGACGACAAAGACGACGCGGCCGGACTAGAGCAGTTCCACATCGGCCGCCGACACGTACGCGACGAGGCCGGCGACCCCGTCGTCATCGACTGGCGAGCGCCGATGTCGCGGCCGTTCTATCAAGCCACCCCCGCCCAGCCGCTGGGGGTCGCTCTGCGTCGGCGCTTCGGTTTCGCGGGTGCACGGCTGACCTCGTACGAGGACGAGGCGCTGATCACGGCGGGCGGCGATGCCGAAGCCGATGCACCGCTGGCCAATCTGGTGGTCCAGGAGATCGAACGTCCGCGCGCCGGCCCGATGCGTGACATCGTCGCCACCATCGCCGCGGATCAGGACGACATCGTGCGGGCGCCACTGGAAACCTCGCTCTGCATCCAGGGTTCACCCGGCACCGGCAAGACCGCGGTGGGACTGCACCGGGCGGCGTACCTGCTCTACACCTACCCGGATCGGCTGCATCGCTCCGGCGTCCTCGTTCTCGGACCGAACGCGGCGTTCCTCCGATACATCGGAGCGGTGCTGCCGGCACTCGGCGAGCTGGACGTGACCCAGACGACCGTCGATCAATTGACCGCGCGGGTCCCGGTGCGCGGCAACGACTCTGAGGACGTGGCTCAACTGAAGGGAGACGAGCGTTGGGCAGCGGTCCTTCGGCGCGCGGTGTACGGCGCCATCACTCGACCGCAGGAGTCGATCCAGGTTCGGCTGAGCGACCGCCGCTACCGGATCCCAGTGGAGCGACTGCGCCGGTACGTCGATGATGTACGGCGCAGCGGTGTGCCCTACGCGATCGGCCGTGAGCGGCTGGCGATGACGGTTGCCGAGGACGCCCGCCGCCAGAAGGAGCAGGTCGGCGGGTCACCCACGGACCCCGAGACACGCCGGTGCGCTCGCAGCGCCGAGCTCCGGGACTGGTTGGCCGTCATCTGGCCCGAGATAGACTCCCCTCAGATCGTGCACAGCCTGCTGACCGATCCAGTAGCACTGGCAGCCGCGAGCCGCGGGTTGTTCAGCCCTGCCGAGCTCGCCCAGTTGGCGGTCCAGCAGCCGCCGAGCAACCCTCGATCGGTGCACTGGAGCGTCGCGGACGCCGTCCTGATCGACGAGGTTGAGGGGCTGCTGCGGCGCACCGAACTGTTCGGGCACGTCATCCTCGACGAGGCTCAGGACCTCTCCGCGATGCAGCTACGCGCGGTGGCCCGCCGAGCTCAGGCCGGCTCGGTGACGCTGCTCGGCGACATCGCCCAAGGCACCAGCCCGTGGTCCACCACCGACTGGGCCAGTTCGCTCGCCTCGGTGGGCAAGCCAGATGCAGTCATCCAGGTGTTGACCAAGGGCTATCGCGTGCCAGGCGAGATCCTGCACCTGGCCAACCGGCTACTGCCCGACCTGGCGCCGCAGCTACCACCGGCGACCTCGGTTCGGCCCGGGCGCGGTGCGGTGGCCTTGCGCCGGGTCACCGATCTGGTCGAATCGCTTGCTTCGATCGTTGCGACGATCCTTTCCCAGCCTGGCTCGATCGGCGTGATCGCGGCGGACGCAGACGTCGAGCCGCTGGCCGAGGCGCTGGCAACCGAAGGGGTTGCCGCCGTTCGGCTTTCCGCCGCCGGTCCGGCCGACGTCTCCATCGACGATGCGGGCCTGGAGCGGGTCACACTGGTTCCCGCGAGCCTGGCCAAGGGCCTCGAGTACGACCACGTGGTTCTGGTCGAGCCGGCCGCGATCGTGGCCGCGGAGCAGCGCGGACTGCACCGGTTGTATGTGGCAATGACCCGCGCCGTGACCAGCCTCACGGTCGTACACACCCGACGACTTCCAGCCCAACTGCATGGCTGAGGTAACAATTTGATAGTTATCTGATCTTGACGGTAGGAATTCCGCGCGCCATACTCCGCCGGGTGCCTCACGACGACGTGGGGTAAATGAGCAGATTCTGGTGGGTCGCATGCGCGCGTTTGCCCGTTACACACTTCTCGCGGCGATCCTGTCGCTCGTCAGTGCCGTGCTCGTGCCGCTGCTGGCAGCACCGGCAGCCGCCGCGCCGACCAGCCAAGGTGCTGGCCTCGGACGCCACGATCGTGAGCTCCTGGCCGAGGCCCGAGTCAACGGCGAGACCACGATCAGGCTGCTGATCGCCAGCCGGAGTGGCGCCAACGCGGACGTCGCTCGCCGCGTGGAGGCCCTCGGCGGACGCATCGACTTTCGCGACGATGCACTCGGTTACCTGAACGCCGTCGTGCCGATCAACAAGGCAGAGCAGGCAGCGCGGGTGAGCGGCGTCCAGAGCGCCGATGTGGACGAGATCATTCCGCTCGAGGACCCTCGGCCCGAGGGGCAGACGGCTCCCACGCCGTACCCGGCGCCGGACTCCGGCACGCCGCGCGACAACCCGTACATGCCGATCGCCGAGACCGGCGCCGACGCCTTCATGGACACCAATCCCACATGGGACGGCCGGGGCGTCACGGTCGGCGTGCTCGACACCGGCATCACCCTCGACCACCCGGCGCTGGCCACCACCACCACCGGCGCACCCAAGGTGATCGACTGGGTCACCTACACCCATCCGCTCGCCGACGGCGATCCCACCTGGGTGATCACCAGCGCGGTGACTGGTCCAACCTTCACCTCCGGCGGTGTCACCTACACCGCACCGGCCGGCTCGTTCCGGTTCGGTGTGTTCAACGAGCGCGACCCCCGTCTCGGCGGCGAGGTCGGCAGCGACGTGAACCGGGACGGCAACCCGGCCGGCTCCTCGGGCACCTTCGGAGTCCTGTGGGACGGCGCCACCACCGTGTGGGTCGACGTCGACCAGGATCGCGACTTCACCGACGAACCCGCGATGACCAACTACAACGTGAATCGCGACGTTCGCTACTTCGGCACCGACAATCCGGCGACCGCGGTAGCCGAACGGATGCCGTTCACAGTGCAGATCGACGGCAAGAACAAGGCGATCAACATCGGCATCGTCTCGGGTGCCCACGGCAGC
>JALZDV010000072.1 GCA_030862345.1 Actinomycetota bacterium
GCTTCGTCCTTCTCATCGACCCCTGTGAAGAACTGTCTTAACGCCCCGGAGGATCCCACGAGCGGAGCGTACAGCCCGTTGGGTTTGTCAGGTCACACATCGCCATGCGCATAACCGCGGAATCTGGTGGCGAGACGGGCCTACGCAGGATTTCATGCCCGACATCGACGGCCGGTATCCGTGGGGCCCGGACGGCCCGCCCGAAGAGGGCTACTCGCGAGTGACCCGCGACCTCGCCACCTTGTACGCGCCGCTGGCCGGGGCCGCCCAGGTCGCCGTCCGCCGCCTGGTCGTTGACTATGACGTCGTCGCACAGGACGTACTGCACATCGAAAGCGCCCGGTTCGAGCGCATCGTGCAGGCGGTGGCTCTGGTCCCGCGCGACGGGTCCACGCGGATGCTGACGATCGGCTTGACGGACTTCCGGGTTTGACCGTTCGCCTCGGTGAGGGTGTGACTGCAGCTGTCCCGCCGTGTGGGTGCGATGCCTGCGCGGAGTCCCTGGAGCTGTGCCTGGCCATGTTCGCAACCGAGCTCCAGCAGGCCGAGCGGGAATGGACGGGAATTCGTCGCTTACCGGCGTGACCTCCGAGGCCGAGCCGAGCTGTGCCTCGATGCCCTGCCAGCCGTTCTTCGCCGCCGGCCTGAGTCGACGATGCATTTCCGGCCGATCCCGAGCGTGTTTCCTCGTACCCAAACGTACGTCCCGGCGGACTACGGCAGGAGTTCGCGGGCCCAGCGGCCGCCGCTGCTGGCCGCCAGAACAAGAGCGTCGTCGCTTGCCGCGTCCAGTGCCGAGTACGCCCCGGTGCCCGCCCCGACCAGGGCAGTGACCGTGGAAACGCCGGCGCGCTTCTGGAAATAGCTTTGCTGGATCTTCCAGCCGACCACCGCTCGGCGCTGCATCACAGTGGTCTGCCGAACGAGGGAACCCGATCGTACGGCGAAGGCATCACCCTCGGCCGCATGCCCCAGCGACCGATATCGGTCGATCCCGAGCGGGATCCCCAGAACGGTCAGCACCGCGCCCACGGCGGAGACCGCCGCGAGGTTCAGGATCAGCCCCGCTCCCAGAATCACAACCCCAGGCAGGACCGATCGCACGAGCCGACGGCGCAGGGCGGCCGCAGGATGCCGCCGTAGCGGAGTATCGAATCGGCGTACCGCGCGCCTGGCGACGGCCTCGGCTTCCGCCCGTGGGCCGAGCGGCAGGAGTTGGCTGCGGCTGTTGGCGCTACTCACGCCGGTGATCAGCGCAGTGAGGCGGGCGGCGCGCACCAGCCGCATGCCCAGGCCCTCGCTGAGCATGTAACCGCGGATCCGCGGGATCTCCACTGACACGTTGCGGCGGGTGAGCAGGCCGCGCTCGCTGACCATCAGCTCGCCGCGCTTGACCAGCCGGAAGCGCCAGTTCAGGAAGACGGCGCCGATCACCGCGCCGATGGCCAGCAGGACGAGCACGGCCATCACGGCAAGCGCGAACTGACCGGCCGAGAAGGTGCCCGGATCGACATTGACCCAGGAGAACCAGGTCTGCGGAAGGTCGTCCACGAACTGGGACAGGAATCCGATACCGGCGAGCGGGATGGCCAGATAGCTGCCCACCAGCGGTGCATAGAGGAGCCAGGAGGCGCGCGAACGGGAGTACTCGACGTCGTCGAACATCTCGTCGCTGAACTCGTCGGCACCGGTCCCCTCGATCTGGCGGTTGTCGCCAAAACTGCCAAAAGCTTGGTCATCGGCCTGTGCGACTCGGGGGGCCCCCGGCGCCTCGCCCGCGCTGGAGCGGGTCGGTCGCCGACGGGCTCGAAGCAGGTCGCTGCGCAGCGCCAGAGCCGTCGCCGTCGACAGGCCGTCGATCTCGGCCTCCTCGTTGCCGGTTCCGGCGGCCGCCGCTTCGATCTTGAGGCGGGCAAGTCCGAGAACGCGGTGCAGCGGCCCGACCTGGCTGTCGATCGCCCGGATCCGGTCCACCGGGATGGTCCGGACCCGTCGCGAGAAGATGCCCTGGGCGATGATCAGTTGCCGGTTGGCCACCTGATAGGTGAAGCGATACCAGCTCAGCGCGGCCAGGCCGACGAGCGCGGCTGCCGCGGCCAGAACGATTCCGATGATGCCGAATGAGCGCAAGCCGCCGCTGACGCCGAGCCAGGCGAAGGCGGCGATCATCCCCGGAATGGCCTCGCGCAGTCCCCGGATGGTCAAGGCATGGATCGCAATGACCTTGGCGGAGGTACGCGCCGGCTCGGGCTCCGGCTCCGGCGCCAGCCCGACCGCAACTTCACCCGACTCAGGGGAACCCTGCGACGTTAGGTACGTAGCAGGGTTCCCCTGAGTCGAGTCATGAGGAGCTGGGACACCCTGAGTCAGCTGGCCTGTTGCATCGTCGTCAGGTTGCATCGTCGTCATAGAGGTTGGCGCGTTTGGACAGGTCGTCGGCTACCTGGGCGGCGGTGTAGGCGTCGAGTTGGTGGATCTCCACGCTGCCCTGTGCCGAAGCCGTACGGACCGAGACGCTGGCTAGTCCGAACATCCGCTGCATGGGTCCGCGGGTGACGTCCACGGTCTGGATGCGACTGATCGGCACCAGGATCCAGGTCCGGCTGAGCCAGCCGGTCAGGGTGTAGATCCCGTCCGCGGTTACTTCCCATCTGTGAACGGCGTACTTGAATCGGGGCAGGACAAGAATCACCGCCACGAAGAAGGCGGCCAGTGCCCACGGCAGTACGTCAGTGGTGACGACCAGCCAAGCCGGAGCGGCCTCGGGCACAAAGACGGCAGCGGCCACGGCCGGGATCAGGTAGAAGAGTGCACCGATGATTTCCTGAACCCTCCACAAGCCGATCGCCGACGGAGCCACCCGCCACTGCGGCTCCCGCGGACCGGACGGTCGGGATTCGCCGGATTCCTCGGCCTGCCGTTCTTCCGATGAGCCCGATACACGCTCCGATCCCAGCGGGGCCCGCACGGACGTAGGAGCCGCGGGTCCCGGTTCAGTCACTTGCCGTCCCTGGCCGGGCGGGAAGTCTGGCCGCCGTAGGCACCGAAGAACTGGGCGGCAGCGATCCGTACGGACATCGACCAGGTCGGGTAGGCGTGCACGCTCTGCGCGATCCGGCCGACCAGCACACCGGTACGCATGGCCAGGGTTCCCTGGGTGACCAGTTCGCCGGCCACCGGGCCGACCGCCGTCATGCCCACCAGCTTCACCAACAGCTTGCTGCGCAACACCTTCGGTGGCACAGCGATCAGTTTCACGAATCCTTCGGTACGGCTGGCGCAGCGGGCCCGATCGGAGTTCGTATCGCTGACCTGGCTGACCTGCGCCGACTCGCCGTACGCCGCGAAGGCTTGAGATTCGGTCAATCCCACATGGGCGACCTCGGGGTCGGTGAACGTCACCCGCGGGATCGCAGCCGGGTCCCATTCGCGTCGGCCGCCGAGCCGGCCCGGGCGGTTATGCGGGGCAAAGGCGTTGTGTGCAGCCAGGCGCCCCTGCTCGTAGCCCACATGGGTGTACTGCAGCGCCGAGGCGCAGTCACCGGCGGCGAAGATGCCCTCAGCCGTGGTGGCCAGGTGCTCGTCCACCTTGATGATCCCGGCGTCACCGACCTCGACTCCGACCTTGTCAAGGCCCAACCGGTCGGTCTGCGGCGTGCGTCCCACGGCGAGCAGCAGGTGCGAACCGGAAAGCTGGGTTCCGTCGCGCAGGACGACGACCGGTCCGACGTCGATCTTGGAGACCATACGTCCCAGGACCAGGCGAACGCCGCTGGACTCCAATGCCTGACCGATCACCGCACTCGCCTCGGGTTCCTCGTCAGCCAGGACCCGGTGCCTTTGCTCGACCAATGTCACCGAGCTTCCGAGCCGTGCGAAGGCCTGAGCGAGTTCACATCCGGTGGTCCCTGCGCCCAGGATCAGCAGCCGCGGCGGCAGTTCAGTCAACTGGAACAGCGAGGAGTTCGTCAGATATTCGATATCGGCCAGGCCAGGAATCAGCGGGATCCTCGGCTGCGCGCCGGTGGCCAGCACGATCCGCTCAGCGTGGACGGTGCTGTTGCCGACGCCAACCGCACCACTCCCCAGCAGGCTCGCCCGGCCCGGCCACAGGTCGATGCCCTGCCGCCGTAGCCGGTCGGGCGACTCGTCCTGCGCAACGTCGGCGATGACCGAACGGACCCGGGCCATGACCGCGGGGAAGTCCACTTCGACGACCGATCGGAACCCGTACGAGGCGCCGTTGCGCGCCTCCCGGACCCGCCGGGCGGTCTCGATCAGGGTCTTGCTGGGGATGCAACCGGAGTGTGTGCACTCACCGCCCGGCTTGTCCATCTCGACCAGAGCGACTGACTTGCCCAGCGCGCGGGCACCGGCCGCTGCTCCCAGACCCGCGGCCCCGGCACCGAGCACCACGAGGTCGTAGCGCGTCATATGACCATCCTGACACCAACAGCGAAATCCCGACCGTAGGCCCGGGTCTCCGGTGGCACCAGGTCAGCGTTGCGGGTTGCGCCCGTGCCGGAGCGGCAGTTGCGACAAGAGTCCGTGCGCCCTGCGCGCGCCCATGTGAGACCAGCGTTGCGGGTTGCGCCCGTACCGGAGCGGCGGTTGCGACAAGAGTCCGTGCGCCCTGCGCGCGCCCATGTGAGGATCGTGAGATGCCTGCGCCGGACATCCCGGAGCTTCCCGCCTCCGCGCTTCCCGCCGATGCGGTTCTCCTGGACGTACGCGAACCCGACGAGTGGGCGGCCGGCCACATCGAGTCCGCCGTACACATCCCGATCGGACAGCTGACCCGTCGGCTCGGTGAGATCCCGGCGGGCAATCCGCTCTTCGTCATCTGCCGCAGCGGCTCTCGATCGGCACGGGTAGCCGAATTCCTGAGAGCACAGGGCACCATGGCGGTCAACGTGGCCGGCGGAATGCAGGACTGGGCTGCGTCGGGCAAGCCCATGGTCAGTGACACCGGCGGACACCCGGAGGTCATCTAGCCGCAGCATCACTCGCTGTCTGGGCCCTGCGCCCCCGTCGCGGTTATGCGCATAACCGTCACTCGCGCCCCGGTTCACTCACGGTTATGCGCATAACCGCAGAAGGGCTCGAGCGCGATCCAATGACTTCGCCGGCCTCGACCAGAATTGCGTCGGCGGCTTTCTGGCCGGTGAGTGCGAGGTATGCGTCCATCAGGCGGTTGCCCGCCGCATACCCGGCACCAGTCGGCAGACGATCCGGGCCCCAACCAGACCGGCGCGCGGTCGCGTCCCCATGGCGTACACGGCGGGGTTCTGCGTGTCGGTGATCCCGAGGGCCGCCCCGACCTTCTCGAACCCGGCGTAGTCGGCAGTGACCTCAACGCCGATGCGCGTATAGCCGGGATCGCCGTAGAGCTGAGGAGCGAGCGCAAGTGATACCGCCGTACACCCGGAGGTCGCCTAGCCGGCGCTCAGAAGTCGAAGAGCTCCTCGAGCATGCTGGAGCGCTTCTTCTTGCGGTACGGCCGGTCCTCGCGACTGTCGCCGTGGTAGCGGCGGTCTTCGTACCGACGGTCCTCGTACCGGCGATCGTCGTACCCCCGCTCGGCAAAGCGCCGTTCGTCATACGCCCGGGCCGCTGGACGCTCGCCCGGCCGGTCACCAGCAGGCGCCGACGACGCCGCCATCGGAGATCCGTAGTAGGCCTTCTCGGCCTCGACGAGATTCTCGAGTTCCCCTCGGTCCAGGAAGATGCCCTTGCATTCGGTGCACTGGTCTACCAGCACCCGGTTGCGCTCGTACTGGGCCATGATGTTGTGGCATTTCGGGCAGAGCAGCTGCATGCCATCCCAAGGTACCGGGCGGCCGCGCCGATTGCTGGCGGGGTCAGCCGTCCCGGAAGGTCGTCAGGTTGGCGCGGGGCGAACGGTCGGCGAACTCGTCGGTGGCCAGGACCAGACAGCGAGTATTCCCGGGTTCGGTGCCGGCGTGACCGGTCGCCGGAACCATGAGGAGTCTGGCCGACGACCAGACCTGATGCAGATCCCAGGCAGTTACCGGCGGCGTGCACATGTCATAGCGCCCTTGCACAATCACGCCCGGAATGTCCTGCAGCACTGTCGCATTGGCTATCAGCTGGCCTTCTTCCAACCAGCCGCGGTTGATGAAGTAGTGGTTCTCGATGCGGGCGAACGCCAGCGAATAGGCCGGATCAGCGTAGGCCTCGAGGAGGGCCGGATCCTCGAACAGGTTGACCGTCGATGCCTCCCAGACGCTCCAGGCGACGGCCGCGGGACCATGTACTGCCGGGTCCGGGTCGTTGAGCAGCCGGGAGTAGGCGGTCATCAGGTCGTCGCGTTCGTCCAGCGGGACCGGGGCGAGAAAGTCCTGCCAGCGCTCGGGAAAGATCACCGCTGCTCCACCCTGATAGAACCAGTCCAGTTCGCGCTGCCGCAGGGTGAACACGCCGCGCAGGATCAATTCCGAGACCCGATCCGGATGTTTTTCGGCGTAGGCCAAGGCAAGGGTCGAGCCCCAGGAGCCGCCGAGCACCAACCAGCTCTGGATCTCCAGCTTTTCCCGCAGGGTCTCGATGTCGGCGACGAGGTGCCAGGTCGTGTTGGTACTCAGGTCCGCGGCGAAATCGCTGGCGTGCGGCCGGCTGCGTCCACAGCCGCGCTGGTCGAAGACGACGATCCGATACCGGTCTGCGTCGAAAAGGCATCGGTTGTCCGGCTTCGCGCCGCCGCCTGGACCCCCGTGCAGGAACACCGCCGGCTTGCCGTCCGGGTTGCCGCTGGTCTCCCAGTAGATCTCCTGGCCGTCGCCGACGTCGAGGAATCCGGATTCGTACGGCTCGATCTCGGGGTAGGGCTCGCCGATGTTGGGCATGACCTCATCATCACCTAGGCAACGACTACCGCCGTGACGTACGGCGCGGCTGGCCAGCGGTATTGCGGGTGTACCCAGGTTCAGCGCGGCTGACCTCGCGCGGCCGGGATGAGCGTGACCGGGAGGTCGGCCAGGCCGCGGATGACGAACTCGGGTCGGCGTACGGGTTTACCGGCCAACTCGATCGATGCCGTGCCGCTGAGCAGGGCCGCGAAGGAGGCCTGCAACTCGACCCGGGCCAGCGGAGCACCGATGCAGAAGTGGATCCCGGCGCCGAAGGAGATGTGTGGATTGTCGGTCCGGCCGAGTTCGAGGCGATCGGCGTCAGCGAACGCTCCCGGATCGCGGTTGGCCGAACCGAGCAGGGCAGCCACCTTCTGACCCTGTCCTACGGTCACCTTCCCAACCTCGACGTCGCGTACGGCGGTGCGCTCGAAAAGCTGCAGCGGGGAGTCGTAGCGCATGAGTTCCTCGACAGCGGTCGGGATCAACCCCATGTCGGCACGCAGCCGCCTGAGTTCGTCGGGGTGTCGGAGCAGTGCGAGCATGCCGTTGCACGTGACGTTGACCGTGGCCTCGTGGCCGGCGTTGAGCAGCAGAATGCAGGTGGTGACCAGTTCGTCCTCGGTGAGCCGGTCGCCCGCTGTGTCCCGTACCGAGACCAGATGACTGACCAGGTCGTCGGCAGGGGTGGTACGGCGATGCGCGGCCAACTCCCGGAGGTAGCCGACGAATTCCGCCGCGGCCCGCTCCGCCGCGGACTCGACGGCCGGAGGGCGGTCGTACTCGTACATCTTCACGATGGCGTTCGACCACGGGCGCAGCAGGGGTCGGTCAGATTCGGGGACCCCGAGCAGTTCGGCGATCACGGCGACCGGGAGTTCGTCGGCGTAGGTGCGGACGAGATCCACCACGGCGCCGCCGGCACCCGCGTCGAGCAGACCGGCGACCAGGCGGGCAGCCAAGTCCTGCACCCAGGGGCGCAGTCGCTCGACGTGGCCGCGGGCGAATGCCGCCGCGACCAGCCGCCGAAGACGAGGATGCTCGGGCGGCTCCATCTCCAGCAGGGCGTTGCGGTGGATCAGGTTGAAGGCCTCGAAGTCGGCCAGCGGTTCCCGGTCGACCCAGATCCGGCCCAGGCTGCGATGGCGCAGGACGGCGTTGGCCTCGGCGTGCCCGAACGCCAGCCACATCCCCAGCCGGTCATCCCAGGCGATCGGATGCTCGGCGCGCCGTGCGGCGAAGACCGGATACGGGTCGGCGACGAACTCCGGGTCGTCGAGATCGAGCAGCACCGGCACGATACCGAGAATAGGTCCGGGGAATCAGCGCGGCGTGGGTTGACGGTTGTGCACATAACCGCGAGATTCCGTTCGCAGGGTGCGGCATCTCGCCCATTGGCCGATCGTTGGCGGCACAATGGGTGAGTGGCTCGGCCAGGTGTTGATCGGCCATGGGTGGTGGCCCATCGCGGTGCCTCCTCCGAGATCGCCGAGCACACGGCCCGTGCGTACGAGAAGGCCATCGAACAGGGCGCCGATGCCGTCGAATGCGACGTCCGGCTGACCCGCGACGGGCATCTGGTCTGCCTCCACGACTCGACGCTGTCCCGTACCTCGGACGGTCGTGGGCGGGTCTCCGAGGTGACGCTCCGGGAGATGCGCGACCTGGACTTCAGTGGCTGGCGCACGGACCTGCCGGAGACCGCCGACGACCTGATCGCCGAGGAACCGGTCGAGGCGCTGCCCGTCTTGGCCTTCGACGATCTGCTCGACCTCGTCGTCAGTGCGCCGCGGCCGCTGCGGCTGTTCGTCGAGACCAAGCACCCCACCCGCTTTGGCGGACTGGTCGAGGAACAGGTCGTGGCCAGTCTTGCCCAGCACGGCCTGCACGAGCCGACCGATCCACTGCAATCCTCGATCACCGTGATGAGCTTCGCCACCACCGCCGTCCGCCGGGTGCACACGCTCGCGCCCAAGCTGCCCACCGTGCAGCTCTACACGACCGTGCCGCCCCTACGCCGGGACGGGACATTGCCGCGGGGTATCAAGATCGTCGGGGTCGGCATCGAGACGCTGCATCGGCATCCGTCCTATGTTCGACGGGTACACCGGCAGGGCAACCGGTGCTACGTGTTTACCGTCGATGACCCGGCCGACGTCGAGCTTTCGCTGTCCCTGGGCGTGGAGGGGATCATCAGCAATCGCCCGGCGATGGTCAGAGACCTCGTCGAGGCCGCCTGAATCCTGCGGTGACTGCCAGGAATGACATCCCGATGATCGTCGACCACAGGGATGACCAAGCCGTTGCCGCGCTGTTCGACCGGGTCCGTGACGAGCACGGTGGACTCGATCTGCTCGTCGCCAACGCCTGCAGCGGCAAGGCGTTGCCGGGCCAAGCCGCCCGCGCGCAGCTGCACGACTGCGGCGTCTCCCGCCACGCCGATCGCACGCGGCCGGTCGCTGAGCTTGCCGCGGAGTACCGATTCACCGACATCGAAGAGCAGCCACCCGCTGGCGACGTGTCAGCCTGCGCCGAAACCACCGGCGGGCTGCAAGCGGGGGACCGCGACCCCGTGGAGAGCCGGTGAATCGACCCGCCCCTCGCGCGCCGGAGCGGCTGGTGTGGGTTGTGGACACGATGGCCGTCAAGCCGCGGGACCGGGTGCTCGAGATCGGCTTCGGTCGGGGCGTGGCCGCCGCGCTGGTCTGCCAGCGGCTGGCCGCTGGGAGTCTGCTGGGTCTGGACCGTTCTGCCAAGGCGGTCGCCGCGGCCGAGAAGCGCAATCATGACGCGGTCACCCAGGGGCGCGCTGCCTTCCGGCAGGTCCCGATCGAGGACGCCGATCCCGCGGAGCTCGGTCGCTTCGACAAGGCGTTCGCCGTCAATGTCAATCTCTTCTGGACCCGCCCCGCCCAGCACGAGCTGGGGGTGATCGCAGATGTGCTGCGGCCAGACGGCCGATTGTGGCTGTTCTATGACACCCCCGCCGCCGATGGCGCAGCTGCCTTGACCGCCCGGCTGGCCGAACGGCTCGAGCGCGCCGGGTACAGCTACCAGTTGACCGCGACCCCGACCGAACATCCGACCTGGTGTGCACTAGCGACCCGACCCGAGAAGCGCTGAAGCACCGGCGGCTGCTGCCCTGTGTCGGCCCTCAGCTCGGATTAGGGTCAGGGCATGGCTTCCAGCAGTGCCCGCACAAGAGCGAGCGCCAAACGTCGACCCGCCGCCGGATCCCGGCCGCCGCGCACAGCTCCCGGTTCGTCGGATGCGCCCAACCCGCGCCAGCCCTGCCCGTGCGGTTCCGGACGTCGCTACAAGCACTGCCACGGATCGGGGCACTCGGTACGGGTGGCCAGGCCGTTCGAGGGGCTTGCTGGAGAAGCCGACCTGATCGCGCTGCGCGAACTGGTTTCGGCAGCGACCACGCCACTGACCCTGTCCTCCACCGCGTACGCAGATCGCAGCCTCACCCTGGCTACCGTCCTGCCGCAATTGGCGCCGGCCCTGGTACGCGAGGACGGCCGAATCCTGCTCGGCCTGCAGCTCGTGGCCTCCTCCGACGACGTGAGTCGCGACATCGGTACCGCCCTGCAGGCCGCGCTGGAAGCCGACCCCGGTCAGCCGATCAATCCCGGTCCGATCGGCGGTGCCGGATCGGCCGGGCCGCGGCTGCAGGAGCTGCTCAGCAACGCCCCGCTGGACATCACGGTGCACGCCGACTATGGCTTCTGGCTTGACCTGGATCCGGATGACGAACCAGTCGATGCGTCCCTGTCCGAACTGATGACACAGGCCAACGCGGCGATCATCCCGTCGGTCCGCATGCCCGGCGAGGAGGCGGCCTACTGGTGCCGGCCCGACGAGGCCAAGGCGCACCTGCGCTGGGTGATGACCTCTCCCGAGGAGCGGCTCCTGGACGCCCTGGCCGTACTCGGAGCAGCGGGTGAACTAGACCTGGGTGCGGGCACCAAGTACGCCGGCGCGTTCCGCGCGCACGGACTGGTCGCCCCGGTCTGGGATCTCCCCGCGGATGCACCGGCCGAGGACTGGTGGCAGCCGGCCCAGGAGTTCCGGGCTCGGTTGGCGACCACCTTGGATTCCGCGCCACCCTTGGACGAGGCGGCCCGCCGGTTCCGGTCCAAGATTCTGTCCAGGCAGGTCACCCTGCGATGACCGAGCAGTCCGACCATTTCTCGTTCACTCGAGGCCATGGCTACCGGCCGATCGAGGATGGAGTCACCACCGATCTGACCGACCGGATGACCTACGGCGGTTACCTGCACCTCGACCGGCTGCTCAGCGCACAGGTCCCGCTGTCCGACCACCACGACGAGATGCTGTTCATCATCCAGCACCAGGTGACCGAGCTCTGGCTCAAGCTGCTCATCCACGAACTGCGTTCGGCACGAGAGAAGTTGCGTGCCGACGATCTGCCTCCGGCGCTCAAGCGGATGGCCCGGATCAAGCACATCCAGCGGCAGATGTTCGAACAGTGGTCGGTGCTGGCGACCCTGACCCCGATCGAGTATGCCCAGTTCCGGGACAAGCTCGGGATCGCATCGGGCTTCCAGTCGCCACAGTACCGGACCGTGGAATTCCTGCTGGGCAACAAGAATCCCGGAATGATCAAGGTCTTTCGGCACGATCCGGCGGTCGCCGCGGCCCTGCAGGCAGATCTCGAGGCACCCAGCCTGTACGACGAGTTTCTTCGCTTCCTGGCCCGGGCCGGGCACGACGTGCCGGCGCAACGCGCGGAGCGGGACTGGTCACAGCCCTATACCGCCCATCCCGGCGTCGTGGAGGTGCTGCGCCGGATCTATGCCGAACCGGAGCGCTACTGGGCGGAGTACGAGGCGAGCGAGGAACTCGTCGATGTCGAGGAGAGCTTCCAGCTGTGGCGGTTCCGGCACATGAAGACCGTCGAGCGGGTGATCGGCTACAAACGCGGCACCGGAGGCTCGTCCGGCGTCGGGTTCCTGCGAAAGGCCTTGGAGCTCACCTTCTTCCCGGAGCTTCTTTCCGTACGGACCGAAATCGGTGGGGACGTTCATGGCTGACGGCACACCCCCGTACGCCCCTGTCGCAGCCGATCTCGCAGACGCACGCCGACGCGACGGGGTTGATCCGCTACGCGAGTTCCGGGACCGCTTCGTCATCGGCCCGGACCCGGTCGCCTACCTCGACGGGAACTCGTTGGGCCGCCCGACCAAGGCCACGATCGCCCGCCTGCGCGAGGTGTTGGACACCGAATGGGCCGGCCGGCTGATCCTCAGCTGGGAGGAACGCTGGATCGAACTTCCGGTTCAGGTCGGTGACCACGTGGCCGAGACCGTACTGGGATCCGGTCCGGGGCAGACCGTGATTGCGGACTCCACCACGGTCAATCTGTTCAAGGTCCTGCACGCCGCCTGCCGGTTGCGCCCGCACCGGACCGAGATCGTCGTCGATGACGCGAACTTCCCGACCGACCGGTACCTCGTGGCGAGCATCGCGGCCGAGCGCGGGCTGACGGTTCGCTGGCTGACGCCCGACCCGGAATCAGGCGTCACTGCAAGCGATCTGGCCGCAGTCCTCGGTCCACAGACCGCCGTCGTCCTGCTCAGCCATGTGGACTATCGCTCCGGCTACATCGCCGATCTCGCCGGCGTCACGACGGCTGTGCACGAGGTCGGCGGTGTCGCCGTGTGGGACCTGAGCCACTCGGCCGGGCTGGTCCCGATGTCTCTGGACGCCGCCGAGGTCGACTTCGCGGTCGGCTGCACGTACAAGTACCTCAACGCCGGCCCTGGAGCTCCGGCGTTCCTCTACGTTGCCGCCCAGCACGTTCCGTTGGTGCAGCAGCCCATCACCGGCTGGTTCGGGGCGGCGGACGTCTTCTCCATGGCTCCCCGGTACGAACCGGCGCCGGGCATCCGGCGGATGCTGTCCGGGACGCCGTCAGTGCTCGGGATCGTCGCCGTACAGGAAGGCATGACGCTGATCGCCGAGGCCGGACTGGACCGGATCCGGGCCAAGGCGGTCGAGCTCACCGAGTACACGATCGCCCTGGCCGACGAGCGGCTGGCGCCACTGGGAGCGAGCGTGGCCAGCCCGCGGGCCGCGGCCGAACGGGGCGGGCACGTGACGATCCGCTGCCCCGGCGCTGAGGATGTAACCCGGCGGTTGGTGGCAGCCGGTGTCGTACCGGACTTCCGCAACCCCGACCTGATCCGGCTCGGCCTCTCGCCGCTGACGACCTCCTACGCCGAAGTCTGGACCGCTATCGACATCTTCGCCGGCCTCCTGGCAACCAGCTAGCTCACCTCCTACCCCCCGCGGTTA
>JALZDV010000313.1 GCA_030862345.1 Actinomycetota bacterium
GTGTAGGCGCTAGTGAACTGACCTGCTGACATGTGGATCGCTGCCAGCAGGTCCGCGTACTTGGCCAACAGACCGGGCAGAGACTCGGCCGGAGGCGCATCGGGGGCGAGTTCCGCCCGCCCGGCGAGTACCACTGCGTCGCCGCCGAGAGCGTCGGAGTTGAAATTCAGCGTCACTCGGTCATTGGCTGCGATGTGCGCCAGCTTGGCCGCACTCGGTTGGCTGTAGATCCAGCAACTCCCGGCCGTTGCGCTCTCCTCGGTCCACAGAAACCAGACGAGCCGTGGCGCCGGGCGTCCGGCGGGCGAGACGGTGGTCAGCCAGACAAGCGTGTCGTCGGTGAGTCGACGCCGGACTTGATCGGTCATCTCGAATGCCATGCCGGTCAACTCTGCCGCAATGCGAAACTGGCCGGGATGCACACCTCCGGCCGGGCTGAGATCATCGTGGACCTCGATGCCATCGCTGACAATGTCGCGGCGCTCAAGGCGCGGGCGGAGCGGGTCTTGATGGCCGTCGTCAAGGCAGACGGGTACGGGCACGGTCTGGTGCCCAGTGCGTTGGCCGCCATCCGCGGCGGGGCGGATCTGCTGGGTGTGACCGTCATCGACGAGGCACTGACCCTGCGCCGCGCCGGGGTCTCCGTACCGATCCTCGCCTGGCTCACCGGCCGCGGCGAGAACCTGACGGGCGCGCTCACCAGGGATGTCTCGCTGTCGGCCGCCTCGATCTGGATGCTCGAGGAGATCGCTGACGCGGCGCAGGCCTGCGGTCACATCGCGCAGGTTCATCTCAAAGTCGACACCGGACTGTCACGAGGCGGTGCTCACCTTTCCGACTGGCCCGATCTCGTGGCCGCCGCGGCCGCCGCCCAGGACGTGGGACACCTGCAGATCGCCGGTATCTGGACCCACTTCGCGTACGCCGACACACCCGGACATCCCACAATCGGCGCCCAACTGGCCAACTTCGATGCAGCGATCCAGGTGGCCGCCCGGGACGGCCTGGCCGACGTGCCCAAGCATGTGGCCAACTCAGCTGCCACCCTCACCCTGCCCGATGCCTACTACGACATCGTCCGGCCGGGGATCGCGGTGTACGGACTGGACCCGATGGGTGGTGACCCCGCGGCGTACGGCCTCCGGCCGGCGATGACCGTGCAGGCCCCGGTGACACTGGTCAAGCGGGTCCCGGCTGGCTCCGGGGTTTCCTACGGGCATGAGTACACCACCGCGGGGCCGAGCACCCTTGCCCTGATCCCGGTTGGCTATGCGGACGGGATCCCACGCAATGCCACCAACGTCGGACCCCTCTTGCTGGCCGGAGCACGGCGCCGGATCGCCGGGCGGGTGTGCATGGACCAGTTCGTCGTGGACGTGGGCGATGACCCCGTACAGCCCGGCGAGATGGCGGTGCTGTGGGGACCGGGTACGGCGGGGGAGCCGACCGCGCAGGACTGGGCGACCGCCTTGGACACGATCCACTACGAGGTCGTGTCCCGGGTCGGTGGCCGGATGGTCCGGCGGTACCTCAGTTCGGTGGCCGCTGAACTTCCAACAGATTCGGCGACCGGATAGATGGCCCGCGGACCGGGGGCGGCGGAGGCGCTGGGCGGGGCAGCCGTCGGCCTGGCCGCCCTTGGCGCCATGGCAAGCGTGCTGGCTCGACGCTTCGCCGCCTTCCGGCGTAGGGATGCAGAAGCCGACGTGGCGTTCGGGCGCGTCCGGGCCGCGGCGACCGAGGCCGTCCGGGTGGATGCAGTCAGTACCGGGGATGACCTGCGCCTGCACGTCGAACAGATCGGACCCGACCCCGCGAGCCTGACCGCGGTCTTCATTCACGGGTACACGCTGAACAGCGGCTCCTGGCACTACCAGCGACAGGAATTCGCGGCACAGACCGGCCCCTCACTTCGACTGATCTTCTACGACCAGCGCGGCCACGGTGCCTCTGGCTGGGGCGACCCAGAGCTCGGCACCATCGACCAGATCGCCGATGACCTGGCCGGGGTCCTCGACGAGCGGGTGCCGACGGGGCGGATAGTGCTGATCGGGCACTCCATGGGTGGGATGGCCATTCTGGGCCTGGCCGAGCGACGGCCGGAACTGTTCGGCGCGCGGATCATGGGCGTCGCACTGCTCTCCACGTCGACCGGAAACCTCGCCGAGGTCGGGTTCGGACTGCCTCAAGCGATCACCGGACTGAGTACCGCGGTGCTACCGGTTATTGCCAAGCTCGCCCGGCAGCGACCTCAGATCGCCGAGCACACCAGGCGGCTGGGCAAGGACATCGCCTTTCTGGCAACCAAGCGGATGACGTTTGCCGGCCGGGACGTCACCCCTGCGCTCCCTTCCTACGTGGACCGGATGATTGCCTCCACACGGGCCGATGTCATCGGCGCCTTCTTCCCGGCATTGGCCGGAATGGACAGGTCCGGTGAGCTCGGGCCGCTGCAGAACGTGGCCACGCTCATCGTGTGCGGCGACGCGGACCGAACGACGCCCAAGGGGCACAGCGAACTGTTGGCCGAGAAGCTGCCCGACGCTGAACTGGTGATCGTTCCCGACGCCGGCCATCTCGTGCAGATGGAGCACCCTGACGTGGTGAACCAGCACCTGCGCGAGTTGCTGAGGCGTTGTGCGCGCCGCAGGTCTCGCGCGGGCCCGAACCTCGTGGCCTCCGACCACGGTGCGCTTCCGCAGCACGAGTCGGGGCAACATTGAGTCCGTACATCCCCGGGCCGGGCCGTCCGGTCGGGATCAACCCGGAGTGGCGGCTCGAGCGGCCGCCTGAACCGGCAGTGGCCGGTCAGAGCCGCACGGACAGCCTCACCGTAGCGCTGCCGACCGCCGGGGCGACGCACGAGTTCGGCCGGACCCACCTCGCCCCGCTGCTGGAACCTGGCGATCTGCTCATCGCGAGCGGTCCGCTGGGCGTCGGCAAGACTGCCTTGGTCCAGGGCATCGGGGCGGGGCTGCGGGTCGAGGGAGCGGTGCTCTCACCGACATTCGTCATCGCCCGCGTCCACCGGGGGGGCCGGATCCCGCTGGTGCACGTGGACGCCTACCGGCTCGGTTCGGTTAAGGAGATCGACGACCTCGACCTCGACGCGGTCTTGGCCGAATCGGTGACGGTCGTCGAGTGGGGCGAGGGCCTGGTCGAGCAGCTGACCGACGAGCACCTGCTGATCGAACTCAGCCTGCCGGTCGAGGATGCCGGTTCGCTACACAACCGACCCTTTGACCGGACCGAAAGCGCCGGTTCGCTACAGAACCGACCCGTTGACCGGACCGAAAGCGCCGGTTCGCTACACAACCGACCCTTAGACGAGCAGGCAAGCGTCGGCGACGAGGTGCGCACCGCGACGCTGACTCCGTACGGATCCGGTTGGCAGACCAGACTTCCCGCGATCCTGGGTCCGTAGCCCGACTGGCAAAATTTGGCCAAAACCGCCAGGATCGAGCACCACACGGGTTCGATGATCGCCCGGGGCACGCTCACCGCGGACTCCGGTTCGGTGGCGACTGCCTAGGCTTGAGGTCGTGCTCGTTCTGGCCCTGGACACCGCCACTGCCTCGGTCGTTCTCGGCGTCGTCCAGATCGATGCATCTGCTGAGTCGGGCTGGCATACGTCCGGCGTCCGCGCCGCCCGAACTGTGTCCAGTGCCAACCAGCATGCGGAGACCATCGGCCAGCTGATCCCGGACGTGCTCGGCGAAGCCGGCGTCGGCATGGCAGAGCTCGCAGCGGTTGTCGTCGGGCTCGGACCGGGCCCGTTCACCGGGCTGCGGGTCGGTGTGATGACGGCCGCCGCCCTGGGCGATGCGCTCGGCGTGCCCGTTTACGGCGTCTGCACGCATGACGCCATGGCCGCGACGTACGCGGCTCTGGCCGGCTCGGCAGCGGACCACACGGCGCGGCCCAACGACGGTTTCCTGGTGGTTACCGACGCCCGTCGCCGGGAGTGCTACTGGGCCGACTACGACCCGTCCGGAGCCCGGATCAGCGGGCCACACGTGCAGCGCCCGGCGGACATAGTGACCGGTCCGCGTAGCGGGCTCGCACCCTTGTCGAGACCGCCGCTACCCGATGACGCCAACCCGCGACGCTGGCCGGGGAAGGCTGCAGATTGGCGCCCGACTGGCCTCGTCATCGGTGATCCGGCCTTCGCGGAGCCACTCGGGATCGAGGTTTGCCCAGCCGAACCGGACCCGATGGGTCTGGTGCTCGCCGCCCCTGCGCTGACCGCCGGGCGGCCGCCCGAGCCGCTGGCACCGCTCTACCTGCGTCGCCCCGACGCGGCACTCCCAGCGCCACGCAAGCTCGTGACGCCGGTGTGACAGCCACCACCCCTACGGCCCCGGCGCGCCTACGCCCCCTCCGCGTCGCCGATCTGCCCACCGTGATGCTGATCGAGGAGGAGCTCTTCGCGCCGGACAGCTGGACCGAGGCCATGCTCCGGGACGAGTTGCGGCGCACCGGCAGTAGGTACTACCTCGCCGCCGAGGTCGAGGGCGAGATCGCCGGATACGCCGGCTTTGTCGACTACGGCGACGAGGGGCACATCGCCACGCTCGGGGTACGTAAAGCGTTTCAGGGCAACGGAATCGGGGCGCTTCTGCTCGATGCGCTGCTGGCCGAGGCAGATCGCCGAGTCCGACGTGTCCTGCTCGAGGTCAGGGCCGACAGCGCAATACCGCAGCACCTGTACCGCAGCCGCGGATTCACCGAGATCGGCCGTCGAGCCAACTACTATCCGCTCAGCGGCGCGGACGCGGTAGTGATGGCTCGTGACTGAATACCACGATGGTCCCTTGGTTCTCGGGATCGAGACCTCGTGCGACGAGACCGGAGTGGGCATCGTCTGCGGACACCGGTTGCTCGCCGATGCGGTCGCGTCGAGCGTCGAGGAGCACGCCCGCTTCGGCGGCGTCGTACCGGAAGTCGCCTCCCGAGCTCACGTGGAGGCGATGATCCCGACCCTCCGGCGCGCCTGCGCCGAAGCGGGAATCGCTCCGTCCGACGTGGACGCGATCGCCGTCACGGCCGGACCGGGCCTCACCGGCGCACTGCTGGTCGGCGTCGCGGCGGCCAAGGCGTACGCGCTCGCCCTCGGCAAGCCGTTGTACGGGGTCAACCACCTGGCTGCCCACGTGGCGGTCGACACGCTTGAGCATGGACCGTTGCCGGAGCCGGCGGTGGCCCTACTCGTCTCGGGTGGGCACTCGTCGTTGTTGCGCGTGGACGACATCACCGGGTCGATCACCGCGCTCGGCTCCACCATCGACGATGCGGCCGGCGAAGCATTCGACAAGATCGCCCGGGTCCTGGGACTGCCCTTTCCGGGGGGCCCGCACATCGACCGGTTGTCTCGCACCGGTTCAGCGGATGCGATCGCCTTCCCCCGCGGGCTCACCGGTCCGCGCGACGCGCCGTACGACTTCTCCTTCTCCGGCCTGAAGACCGCAGTGGCCCGCTGGGTGGAACGCCGGGATCGGGACGGGGAGCCGGTCCCGGTCGCGGATGTCGCCGCGTCGTTCCAGGAAGCGGTGGTCGACGTCTTAACCGCCAAGGCGGTACGGGCCTGCCGGGCGGCCGGGATCGAACACCTGCTGCTCGGCGGCGGTGTCGCGGCCAACAGTCGCCTGCGTGCCCTCGCTGACGCCCGCGCGTCAGCGGCAGGTCTGCGCCTGCGGGTTCCGCGTCCGGGACTGTGCACCGACAACGGCGCGATGGTGGCCGCACTAGGGTCGCAGCTGGCAGGGGCAGGAGTGCCGCCGTCGGGTCAGGATCTCGGGGCGGACTCCACGCTTGCGGTCACCGTGGTAGCCGTTCCGGCGTGACCGACCCCCCATTTGATGAGTTGGCACTCTCCGGGTTAGAGTGCCAATCGGAACGACCGGTACCTGGCACCGCGACGACAGGCCGGTCGTGCCGAACAACCGAACCATCTGTCAGAGAAGTCAATTGCGCTCTACGCGACTATGCCCCAGAAGGGGGAGGTCAAGAGAAGTGACGACCGCTACCAAGGTCAACATCAAGCCCCTCGAGGACCGTGTCGTTGTCCAGGCGAACGAGGCCGAGACGACTACCGCTTCCGGTCTGGTCATCCCGGACACGGCCAAGGAAAAGCCCCAAGAGGGAACTGTCATCGCTGTCGGCCCCGGCCGGATCGACGACAAGGGCAACCGCGTCCCGATGGACGTCTCCCCAGGTGACACCGTCATTTACTCCAAGTACGGCGGCACCGAGGTCAAGTACGGCGGCGAGGAGTACCTCGTCCTTTCGGCCCGCGATCTGCTCGCGGTTGTCGTCAAGTAGCCGTTACCAACCGCACAACCGCCCAACTGCACGGGCACTACAGCGCGTGTTCGACCCGCCCCGAAGGCCCTCGCGGCGTCGGGGCGGGTCCATGCCCGACACCTGCTTCGCCTCCGCCAGGCCATCATCCCCGAGACCTGAGAACGTGAAAGGGACCCACCTCGATGCCCAAGTTGATCCGATTCGACGAAGCCGCCCGTAGTGGTCTGAAGCGGGGTGTCGACCAGCTCGCCCGGGCGGTCAAGGTCACCCTTGGCCCGGCAGGGCGCAACGTGGTCATCGACAAGAGCTTCGGTGGTCCAACCATCACCAACGACGGCGTCACCATTGCCCGTGAGGTCGAGCTGACCGACCCGTTCGAGAACCTCGGCGCCCAGCTCGCCAAGAGCGTGGCCACCAAGACCAACGACGTGGCGGGGGACGGCACGACCACCGCGACGGTGCTCGCCGAGGCCATGGTGCGCCATGGGCTGCGCAACGTCACCGCCGGAGCCAACCCGGCAGCCCTTGGGCGCGGGCTCACCGCGGCCGTCGAGGCGGTGAATGAGGCTCTTGACAAGGCGGCGACACCGGTCGATGGCCGCATCGCCATTGCTCAGGTGGCGACGATCTCCGGCCAAGACGCAGAGATCGGCGAGCTGATCGCCGACGCCATGGAACAGGTGGGCTCCGACGGGGTGATCACCGTCGAGGAGTCGAACAGCATGGAGACCAGCCTTGAGA
>JALZDV010000107.1 GCA_030862345.1 Actinomycetota bacterium
GGTGTCCCGCAAGGTCGGCGGCAACAGCACGAACTACCTCGTCGCCGGGCGCTGCCTGCCGTCGCCGCTGATCGCAGCGGCCCTGATGGGCGCCGCCGTCGACAGCAACGCGACGCTGGGCAACACCGATCTGGCCGCGGAGCTCGGCTTCTGGGCGGGAGCGTCGCTGCCCCTCGGGCTCGCGCTGTGCCTGGTGCTGACCGGGCTGTTCCTGGCCAAACCGATGAACCGGATGGGCCTGCTGACGCTGCCGGACTTCTACCGCCGCACCTACGGGCGCGGCGTCGAGGTCACCGCCTCGCTGCTGATGATCTTCGCGTTCTGCATCCTGCTGGCGGGCAACCTGGTCGCGGGCGGGTTCATCTTCGAGCGGTTCCTCGGCACCAGCTACCCCATCGGCGTGCTGCTGATCGTCGCGCTGGTGCTGACCGCCACGGCCGCGGGCGGGATGTTCAGCAACTGCTACACGGCGATCATCAAGGTGGCCGTCATCGGGGTCGCCGCGGTAGCGTTGCTCGCCTGGGTGGCCGTGGCGCACGGCATCACCATCCCCGACGGCATGGGGCCGTTCGACCTCGAGCAGCTGACCCGGGCCGAGTCCGGTGCTGTGATCAACTGGGCGACGCTGGTCTCGCTCGGGATCGGCGACATCGTGGCGATCGACTTCATGCAGCGGATCTTCTCCGCCCGTTCCCCGGAGTCGGCCCGCCGGGCCTGCTTCCTCGGCGCGGGAGGCACCGTCCTGGTGGGTGTCCCGTTCGCGCTGGTCGCGATCTCCATCCCGGCCATCCTCGGCGACGCGCCCGCCGACGGGCCGGTGCTGCTGGCCCTGCTCGGTGACGTCGCGCCGGTCGGGCTCGCGATCCTGGTGCTCTCCGGCATCGTGGCGGCGTCCTTCGTGACCGCGAGCGGGGCGGTGCTGGCCACGTCGGCCGTCGCGGCGCGCAACATCTTGCAGATCCGGCAGGAACGCGCGCTGGACGCTCGCGACCCGCTGCTGCGCGCCACCCGGCTCGCCTTTTTGCCGGTGGCGGTACTGGGGGTGTTCTTCGCGCTGCGGGTGCCCCAGACCGGCATCCTGCTCACCCTGGCCTTCGACCTGATGCTCGCGGCCCTCGTGGTGCCGTTCCTGCTGGGCCTGTTCTGGCGGCGGTCCAGCACGGCGGCCGCGGTGGCGGCCATCACCGTCGGCCTCACCGTCCGGCTGACGCTGTTCGCCCTCACCCCCACCATCTTCGGGGCGGAGAACACCCTGCTGTACGTCCCGAACGACCAGGTGGGCACCGGCTTCGACGGCTGGCCCACCTTCATCGCGGTCACGGCGTCACTGGCCGCCTTCGTGATCGCCGCCCTCACCGGGCCGCGATGGCGCACTGAGACAGCTTCGATCTCTCCGCACGTGCAGGTCGAGGTCGTACCTTCGACCAAGAGAGTTCGGTGAGCCGCAAGAGGTACGTGGTCGTAGGTTGCTTTGCGTTGAGCAGCTTGGCGATCTCGGTCAGTGTCAACAGGTGGTCGGCAACGCCAGCAGCCATCGCGGGCATGGTGGGATCGGCACATGGGCGTCGCCGCAATGCCACGTAGCCTAAGTTGATCATGCTGCTGTTCGCGGTGTCATCTTGTAGATGTTGATCGTCGGTGCTCTGGGATGGCGGGTGCTGGCTGGCTCGCCGTGCTTCTTGACCCGGTAGCTGGTGTGGCGGGCACGTTTGACCGCACGTGGGCAGGTTCGCTCGCGGCGTGGCGGGATGAGCAGGGCGGCGAGCTGGGCGAGGTGGGTCGGGAGCCGGCCGTGCCAGTCCTCAGGGGGGAATGTCCGCCGTCCCGGTGGCGGTACGGCGGATCAGGCGCAAGGCCTTGGCGAAGGAGAGCCGGTCCGGATCCAGATCAGCGGCCGCGGAGGCTCGGGCGGTCAACGCGCTGATGGCGTGGTGGACGATCAGGTAGGCCCAGATCTCCTGATGGACCAGGTCGGGCAATCGCGAGCGCAGCACCCGGCCGGGGCCGCGCAGGTGGGTCTTGAGCTGGTCGTTCGCGGTCTCTTCCTCCCATCGCTGATGGTAGGCGGCGGCCAACTCGTCGGCTCGGGCCTGGTCGGGGTCGGTGATGGTGCACAGCAGCGCGATCAGCTCACCGGTGCCGCCCCCGACCCGGTCGGGCACGTCGTACTCGATGACCCTGGCCAGATGGATGACCGGCAGGCCGCGGTCGTCGAACGCGTCGGGGACAGCATTGATG
>JALZDV010000141.1 GCA_030862345.1 Actinomycetota bacterium
GTTGGGACCGGCCAGCACGAACTCCGCCTGCAACGCCACTGCGACTGCCGGAAGATCACCGGCAGGATCGGCGTGCGCCAGCGCGCCGCCGAAGGTGCCACGGTGCCGTACGGCGGGATCAGCCACCGTCTTCGTCGCCTGTGCGATGAGCGTGGCGTGTTCGGCGATCAGCGGATCCTTGAGTACGTCGGCATGCGTGGTCATGGCACCGATCACGATCGCTTCGCCGTCATCGCGTACCCCGCGCAGTTCGGCAATCCCGCCGAGATCGATCACGGTCGAGGGATTGCCCAGCCGCAACCGCATGATCGGGAGCAGGGACTGGCCACCAGCCATGACCTTCGCATCCTCACCCGCTGCGGACAGCGCCGCGACGGCCTCCTCGACCGACGACGGCCTGACGTACTCGAACGCCGACGGAATCATGATGCGCTCCCGGTCTCGAGCAGGTCCTCGTTCTCGGTCGTCGCGCCACCCCAGGCATTCGTGCCCTCGGCGGCTCGATCGCTGTGTTGGTCACCTTGCAGTGCCCGCCACACTCGTTCCGGAGTCATCGGCATCTGTACGTCGTTGACGCCCTTGTGCCGAATGGCATCGACAACCGCGTTGACGACTGCCGGGGTCGACGCGATGCAGCCGGCTTCGCCGACACCCTTGACCCCCAACGGGTTGGACGTGGCCGGAGAGACGGTGTTGTCGGTGTCGAAGTGCGGCAGATCGGCGGCGCTGGGCACCGTGTAGTCCACGAACGTTCCCGTGGACAGGTTGCCCTCGGCGTCGTACACGGCCTCCTCGAACAGCGCCTGCGCGATGCCCTGCGCTATTCCGCCATGTACCTGTCCCTCGACGATCAACGGGTTGACCATCACGCCGACGTCATCCACCGACACGTACTTGCGGATCTTCACCTCCCCGGTCTCGGTGTCCACCTCGGTCGCGCACAGGTGGGTTCCGTGCGGGAACGAGAAATTCTCTGGGTCGAACGTGGCCTCGGAATCAAGACTCGGCTCGATGCCCTCCGGGTAGTTGTGCGAGGTGAAGACGGCAAGCGCGGTTTCCTGGATGCCGATCTTGGTGTCCGGGGTGCCGCGGACGCTGAACGAGCCGTCCTTGAACTCCAGGTCATCCTCATTGGCCTCCAGCAGGTGGGCGGCGATCCGGCGGGCCTTCGCGACGACCTTCTCGGCCGCCTTGACCACCGCGATCCCGCCGACCACCAGGGATCGGGAGCCGTAGCTGTCCAATCCACGCGGCGACGACGACGTGTCGCCGTGCAGGATCTCGATGTCGTCGAACGGGATACCTAGCTGGTCGGCCACGATCTGGCTCCACGACGTGTCATGGCCCTGGCCGTGCGGGCTGGACCCGGTCACCACCTCAACCTTGCCGCTGGGCAGCATCCGGATCGAGGCGGTCTCCCACCCACCGGCTCCGTAGGACAGCGACCCGAGGACTCGCGACGGTGCCAGGCCGCACATCTCGGTGAAGGTCGAGATGCCCAGACCCAGCTGGACCGGATCGCCGGCGTCCCGGCGCTGCTTCTGCTCGGCGCGCAACTCATCCCAACCGAACATCTCCAGCGCCTTGTCGGTGGCCGCTTCGTAGTTGCCGCTGTCATAGGTCAGTCCAGCCACGGTGGTGAACGGGAACTCCTCGTGCTTGATCCAGTTCTTGCGCCGCAGCTCCATCGGGTCCAGATCGAGCTCGGCGGCGAGCTCATCCATGATCCGTTCGATCGCGAACGTGGCCTCCGGCCGGCCGGCGCCGCGGTAGGCGTCGGTCGGCGTCTTGTTGGTGAAGACCCCGTCGCAGGTGAACTTGTAGGCGGGGAACTTGTAGATCGCCGGGTACATGAAGGCCCCGAGGATCGGCACGCCGGGGCTGACCAGGCGCAGGTAGGCACCCATGTCGGCAAGCAGCCGGATCCGCAGCCCGGTGACTGTGCCGTCCCGCTTGGCGGCGACGTCGACGTACTGGATCTGGTCCCTCCCGTGGTGGGCGGACATCAGGGACTCACTCCGGGTCTCGGTGTACTTCACTGGCTTGCCCAGGCGCTTGGAGGCCAGGATGACAAGGAACTCCTCGGGCGTGACCTGGAGCTTCCCGCCGAATCCGCCGCCGACATCCGGTGCGATCACTCGGATCTTGTGCTCGGGAATTCCGAGGCTCAGCGCGATCATCAGACGCAGGATGTGTGGGATCTGCGTCGCCGACCAGAGAGTCACTCCACCGTCCTTGTAGTCCGCCAGAGACGAGCGCGGCTCCATGAACGCCGGGATCAGCCGTTGTTGGATGTAGCGGCGGCTCACGGTCACTTCGGCGTTGGCGAACGCCTCGTCGGTGGATGTGCCGGTGCCGGCCTCGCCGGCGTCGAAGACCCAGCGGAAGCTGGTGTTGGACTCGGTGTGCGAGTGGACCAGGTCGGCGCCCTCCTTGACTGCCTCCTCCATGTCAAGGATCACCGGCAGTGCGTCGTAGTCGATGTCAATGGACTCGAGAGCGTCCTGAGCGGCGGCCTTCGTCCGAGCCAACACGATGGCCACGGCCTCACCGACGTGCTTGACCTCGTCGACGGCGATCGAGGGATGGCCGGGATTGACCATGTCCGGGGTGACCGGCCAGGCGCATGGGATGACCCCCTGCTCGTCGGCGAAGTCACGACCGGAGAAGGCCGCGACGACTCCGGGGCGCTCGCGGGCAGCCGACACATCGACGCTGGTGATCTTCGCGTGGGCGACCGGGCTACGCAGGATGGCCATGTGCAGCATGCCGGGAAGCGTGTGGTTGTCGGTCCACATCGTCCGGCCGGTCAGCAGTCGCTGGTCCTCCTTGCGCTTGCGGGACTTTCCGACCTGCGGATCACTGGCCGAGTGGCCGGAAGCTTCGACGCGATCTTCGGTCACGGTCATGCCGCACCTCCCGTGGTCTGGCCGGCGGACGCGGCGGCAGGTGAATTGGTGCCCTGCTCGATCGCCTCGACGGTGGTCTCTACTGGGTCCCCGCTGGCTGTCCGGCTGGCTCCTGAATCAGCACGCTGCCCGGTCTGGCCGTCGGATTGCTGACCTGCCGCCTGCTGGATGGCGCTGACGATGTTCTGGTAACCGGTGCACCGACAGAGATTGCCCTCGATGCCTTCCCGAATCTCGTGTTCGCTGGGGGTCGGGTTGTCCTTGAGGAGATCGAGCGCAGCCATGATCATCCCAGGCGTACAGAACCCGCACTGCAGGCCGTGTTTGTCGTGGAAGGCCTGTTGCATCGGGTGCAACTCGCCGTTTTGGGACAGCCCCTCGATCGTGGTCACCTCACAGCCATCGGCCTGTACGGCCAGGACCGAGCAGGACTTCACCGACTCGCCGTTGAGATGAACCGTGCACGCACCACAGTTACTGGTGTCGCAACCGACCACCGTTCCGACCTTGCCGAGGTTCTCCCGAAGGTAATGCACGAGCAGAAGTCTGGGTTCGACTTCGGCTTGCTCCTTGATGCCGTCCACGGTGACGCTGATCTGGGTCACGAGCTCGCACTCCTCCGCCGTTGGGTACCAGTCTTTGCCCATTCCTGAGGGGGTCCATTCGGAGTCTTACAGAAGGTTTGGAGTTACAACACGCCCTAGGACATCAGGCCGGATTCGTAGGCGATCACGACGGCTCGGTCGCGGGCGCCGAGCTTGGTCAGGATCCGCTTCACATGGGTCTTGACTGTTGTCGGCGATGACCAACCGCTGCGCCAGTTCCCGATTGGACATGCCCCGGGCGATACACAGCAGCACCTCCCGCTCGCGTCCGGTCAGACTGCTGAGCCGCTCCGGCAAGACCACGGCCGGGCGTTTGCCGAACTCATCGATCAGCCGGCGGGTCACAGACGGGACAGCAGGAACCCGCTGGCGCCCGCGCGCAGGGCCTGGAAGACGTACCGTCTTGGACTCGGAATCCTGGGATCAGAGATAGCACTTTTGGTTCGTGGAAGTGCTGATCTACATCTGGTGGGCATGGCGGTTTTGCTCGCCCTGCCCTGGGTGGATCGCGCCCAAGCGCCGCCATCCGTTCGGCGCTTCCGGGCTGTCCGTGCATTCCGGCGGTGACCCACGTGGCAGGCGTGCTGGCCAGCAGCTCGCTATTCATCTACCTGACGCATTGGCAGGTCTGTCCATACTTCGGGCATGGTGTCCTTCGTGATGACCAGGCTTTCCAGGGCGCTACCCGTCAGTCGCCGTCGGGCAGGACGAGGTTCAGGATCATGCTGACAAACGTGATGACGATGGCGGCGAGAACGGCATCCCAGAAGAACTCGTCGATGAAAAAGGTCAGAGGCGTCGCTTCGGAGATCCACTCGGTGATCTGCAGCATCAGTGCGTTGACCAGGAATGCGAACAAGCCCAAGGTCAGGATGTAGAACGGCAATGACAGCAGCTTGACGATCGGCTTGATGACCGCGTTGACTAGGCCGAAGATGAGGCCGATCACCAGGAACGTGAGGATGTTTTCCACCGCTCCGGTGTCGCCTTCCTGGGCGCTGACACCGATGCCCGGGACGACCAGTGTGGCCAGCCAGATGGCTACCGCATTGACGCCGACCTTGATCAGGAATGAGCCCACGGGGCACATGGTGGCACAACGCCAACGCCGATGCCGGGACCCGATCGAGCCGTCGTAGGCTGATCTTGGTGGAGAGGAAAGCAACGTCGAGATGACCTCTTCCCCTGCCCATCCGTCGCCCATCCCGCCGCACCTGGATCCTTGGGTGGCCGAGCTAGTCGTCCCAGACCGTCGGTCGCGGAGCAGGCGCCGTGCCGGTCGCCGGAGCAGCAAAGCGGCGGCTGCCACCGCATCGTTGGTGGCCCCGATCAGTTCTCCACGCCGACTGGCCGTCATCGGCCTCAAAGGGGGCACCGGCAAGACGACGCTCGCGGTTGCCATGGCAACGACCTACGCTCGGGCCCGCGGTGAGAACATCCTGCTCTTCGATGCTGACACCCGGCAAGGTTCCCTTCCGTTGCGGACCGGCGTGGTGCCGGTCGCCAGCGCGCACGACCTGGCAGTGGCCGGCGATCCGGGCCGGATCGAGATCCTCGCCGGATCGCTGGCCCGATCGTTTGATGGCGTGTGGGTGCTGCCCAGCGGCCGCACAGCGGAAGAGAGCGCCAGGATGGACCAGCGGGTCTACACCGACGCGATGAATGCGGTGTATCGCCACTTTCCGATCATGATCACCGACTGCGGGGCCGGGGTGGCAACGCCCTTGATGCAGCGGGTCCTTTCTGGCACACACGGTTTGGTCCTGGCCACCACAGCCACCGCCGACGGGGTCCTCACAACCGAGAGTGCCGTGGACTGGCTGCACCGCATGGGGTACGGCGAACTGACCAAGCGCAGCATCGTGGTGCTGACCAACGTCTACCCGAAGGGGGCTGGTCTGACGCTGGAGGAGGTACAGCGCCGATTCGCCTCCTCCTGTGCAGCCGTGCTGTCCATACCTGCCGACCGGCATCTCGGCGTGGGCAGCTATCTGGACCTGGATGCTCTGGCGCCGGCGACCAGGGCGGCTTGCACAGCTCTGGCAGGTGCGGCCCTGCGCGCTGCGCTCTCGACGTGACCGTGGGCCTCAGCCCAGATCGACGAGCCTCTGACGCCTACACGACGCCGGGGACTTACCGCCCGGGACCGAAGCCGCGCCGCTGGCCCGCCAGCAGGTGGCGACCGCCGCGCCCGCGATGGGCGAGGTGCTCAAGATGTTGCGGCCAGCCCAATCTTGACGTCCTCGGCGGTGAGCAACTGCAGTTCGGCCAGGCTCGGCCGCCGGGCGAGGGTCCGCAGCCGTTGGGACTGGACCTTGCGTAACAACTCGAACAGCTTGCGCGCATCCCGGGCGTTACCGAAGTTCTCGCCTCGTTCGACCGTGGAGAAGTGCTGCAACAGCAGCGGTTCCGCCTCCGGGGCCAGGTGATAATCGCCAGCGATGATCATCCGTTTGGTGATCAGGGTGAGATCCTGCGCCGAGTAGTTCTCGAACTCGATTGTCTTGACGAACCGCGAAGCCAGGCCGGGGTTCGCGTCGAGGAATTCGAGCATCTCGCTGGTGTACCCGGCGGCGATCACCGCGATGTCGTTGCGCCAGTCCTCCATCAACTTCACGATCATGTCGATGGCTTCCTGTCCGAAGTCGGCGTTGCCGGCACCGGCCGTACGGGACAAGGTGTATGCCTCGTCCAAGAACACCACCCCGCCCTTCGCCTCCTCGAACACGGTCGCGGTCTTCTCCGCCGTGTGCCCGAAGTACTGACCGACCAGGTCGCGCCGGGAGACCTCGCGTAGCGGCCCGCCTGGCAGTACACCGAGCGCGGCCAGCAGCTGGCCGTAGATCCGGCCGACCGTCGTTTTACCGGTCCCTGGCGCACCGGCGAAGATCAGATG
>JALZDV010000201.1 GCA_030862345.1 Actinomycetota bacterium
CCGATCCGGCACGGCACGGAGGGTGAGGCAGAGGCAGCCATCGCCGGCCACACAGTCGTCAACGACATCAGTGCGCGCGACTTCCAGTACCGGACACTGCAGTGGTTGCAGGGCAAGACCTTCGAGTCCAGTACGCCGGTCGGTCCGTGGCTGGTCACCGCGGATGAGGAGACCGCCGGAACCGCCGCACACCGAATGACCTGTACGGTCGACGGCGAACTGATGCAGGACGCCGACACTGGCGACCTGGTGTTCTCACCGGTTGCGCTGGTCAGCTATATCTCCTCGATGATCACCCTGATGCCTGGTGATCTGATCGTCACCGGTACGCCAGGTGGAGTGGGACATGCCCGCAAGCCGCCGCGCTACCTCACCGACGGCTCAGAGGTCATTACTCGAATCGAGGGAATCGGCGAGTGCCGCAACACCTGCCGAGATGAAAAGCAGCGATGATCCGGAAGATCGGCTGCATCGGCGGCGGCCCCGGTGGACTGTTCTTCGCCCTGCTTGCCAAACGCGCCGATCCCTCGCGCGAGGTCACGGTCTACGAGCGCAACCGGGCCACGGACACGTTCGGGTTCGGCGTGGTCTTTTCCGACGCGACGCTGGCCCGGATCGACGAGGCTGATCCGGTCCTGCGCACCGCCCTGGACGAACATGGCGTGCACTGGGATCCGATCGAGATCCGGCTCAAGGGCGAACGGTTGCGCTGTGGCGGGATGGGAATGGCAGCGGTCGAGCGCAAGACGTTGCTGGGACTCCTCCAGGAGCGGGCGCTGGCTGCCGGTGTGGACATCCGTTTTCAGACCGAGGTGGATTCAGCCGACCTGCTGGCCACCGACGTTGATCTCGTCGTCGCCGCGGACGGCGCCAACTCCAGAGTCCGAGCCGCGTTCGCCGATCAACTCGCTCCCAGGGTGGAGGTGGCGACCGCCAAGTTCATCTGGTTCGGCACCACGTACGCGTTCAACGGGCTCACCTTCGTCCACGAACGCGGACCGCACGGTGTCTTCGCCGTGCACGGCTATCCGATCGGCAACGGGGTCAGCACGTTCATCGTCGAGACCGACGAGGCGTCTTGGCGAGCGGCCTGACTGGACGCCTTCGACGTGAACCAGCCGCCGGGTCCCAGCGACGAAGAGTCCAAGCGCTACCTCGAGAAGCTGTTCGCCGACCAGATCGACGGGTCTTGCCTGCTCACCAACAACTCACGGTGGGGCAACTTCCGTACCTGGCGGACCCGAGTCTGGTCACAGGATCGAATGGTCCTGCTGGGGGATGCCGCGCACACCGCGCATTTCTCGGTCGGCTCCGGGACCAAGATGGCGATGGAGGACGCAGTAGCCCTCGCGGCCGCGCTGGACGCCCATCCTGACGATGTTGCGGTGCTGCTGTCGGCCTATCAGGAGGACCGTCAACCGCAAGTGGCCAAGATCCAGGACTCGGCGCGCCCCAGCCTTTCCTGGTGGGAACACTTCGGTCCCTATCACGACGCCTTCGAGCCATGGCAGTTCGCCTACCACTTTCTGACCCGCAGCATCACCGACGGGCAGTTGGCCCGCCGCGACCCGCACTTCGTCCGGGTCACTCACGATCGTTGGCGCGCCGCCCATCGAGCAGACCCCCTGCAGGCCCCGATCTCACTCGACGGCCGCAGTCACCGAGGCCGAACCGTTCGGGTGCAGGCAGGCGAAGGCGGCTGGCTGGCCGCGGACGGAGGGCGTCTGCGGTTGCATGGGGCGCGACCAGACGACGCGGGCGCATGGGGACTGTGGCTTGATGCACCCGACCGGGAGTCCGACCTGCCGCACGCCATTGACCGCCTCGGCCGAGGGGTCGCCGATGGTGCGGCCCTGGTCGCAGTTGGTGGTGGCGTGTCGTTGACCCGTCGATTGCTCACCGAGCAGGCGCGGTTGGGGCACGGCGCGGTGAGCCTGCTGATGGCCGACGACTTCGACGCCGACGATGACGACGCGCTGTTGGACTGGGCGCAGACGATGGTGCTCTCCGGTCGTACCGACCTGGTCGGTCTGACTGCTCCCTCCGCCGACGACGGAAGGTAGGCCGATGCCAACGCCGATCGACGAGGGCACCGTGCCGTGGCCGGACGAGTTCGCCGCGGCCTATGTGGCCAAGGGCTACTGGCTGGGCAGGTCACTGGGGTCGCTGCTCTACGCCGCTGCCGACCAGCGGCCGACTGACATCGCCTTGGTCGACGGTTCCACGCGGCTGAGCTATGCCGAACTGCTGGCCCGCGCGGACGCCACAGCGACCCGGTTGGCCGAACTGGGCCTCGTCAGCGGGGACCGGATCGTCGTGCAGCTGCCCAATGGCCTGGAATTCGTCCTGCTCACCCTGGCCTGCCTGCGGAGCGGAGTCGTGCCGGTGATGGCCCTGCCCGCCCACCGGCGCCACGAGGTGGCCTACCTCTGTGAGCATGCCGAGGCGGTCGCCCTCGCCGTACCTGATGTGTTGCGCGACTTCGACCATCAGGCGATGGGACGCGAGATGCTACGCGATGTCGACGGGCTCCAGCACCTGCTGGTGGCCGGTGCCGAGGTCCGGAGCGACAGTGTCAGCCTGGGGACCCTGTGTGCGCTGGGCTCGGAACCGTCCGCTGACCGCGCTCGGTGGGACGACGCCGAACCGGACAGCCAGGACGTCGCGGTGTTCCTGCTTTCCGGGGGTACGACCGGGCTGCCGAAGTTGATCGCCCGAACCCACGATGACTACGCCTACAACGCCCTGCGCAGCGGTGAGGTGTGCGGTTTCACCTCGGACACCGTCTACCTGGTGAGCCTGCCGGCGGGTCACAACTTTCCGCTGGCCTGCCCGGGGCTGCTCGGCACCTTGCTCGTCGGAGGGCGGGTCGTCATGCTGGCCTCCCCCGAACCCGAGCGTGCGTTCGCGAGCGTCGCGGCGGAGGGCGTCACCCACACCGCGGTGGTGCCGGCGGTCGCCCAACGGTGGCTCGCACATCAACGGGACACCACAACTGCCGAGCTGAGCACCTTGCGGGTCCTGCAGGTGGGAGGCGCAAGGATGCCTGATGAGATTGCTGCCCAGGTCCGTCCGGTCCTGGGAGCGAGGCTGCAGCAGGTCTTCGGGATGGCCGAGGGGCTGCTCAACTACACCAGGCTCGACGACCCGGAGGAGGTCATCTGCACCACGCAGGGACGACCAATGTCGCCCGACGATGAAGTCATGGTCGTCGATGAGAACGACGAGCCGCTGCCGGATGGCATACCCGGGTCGCTGCTGACCAGAGGGCCGTACACCCCTCGCGGCTACTACCGGGCGCAGGAGCAGAACGCTCGGGCCTTCACCGCGGACGGCTGGTACCGCAGCGGGGACATCGTCCGGCGCCGGCCCGACGGCAATCTCGTCGTCGAGGGACGTGACAAGGACATGATCAATCGAGGTGGGGAGAAGATCTCCGCCGAGGAGGTCGAGAACCTCGTCTATCAGCTCGACTCGGTCGCGCAGGTGGCCGCGGTGGCGATGCCCGATCCGGATCTGGGGGAGCGGGTCTGCCTGTACGTCGTACCGGCGGCCGGCGCAGATGTGAGTCTTTCGGACGTACGGGCGAGTTTGCAGGCTCGGGGCGTCGCGAAGTACAAGTGGCCGGAGCGGCTGGAGTTGGTCGGGGAACTGATCTCCACCAAGGTCGGCAAGATCGACAAGAAGGCACTGCGGGAGGATCTCGCCAGCCGACTCGCCCGAACCCCGGAAGGCACTCGATGACGGTTCCGGAATCCTCCGCGCAGATCCTGGCCTGGATGCGGGAAGGAGAGGCTCGGTTTCTCGGCCAAGTTGATGCGTTATCCGACGAGGAACTGCGGGCGGACTCGGCGCTGCCGGAGTGGAGCCGGGCACACGTGGTCGCACACGTAGCCCGCAACGCAGAGGCCGTGTCCCGCTTGTTGTTCTGGGCGCGGACGGGCGAGGAGAGGAGGATGTATCCCGATGTCGAATCGCGGAACCGCGACATCGAGGCGGCGGCGCGCCAGGCTGCTGACGCTCTTCGTGCCGACGTGCGACGAGCGTCCGAGCAATTCGACGCCGACATCGAGGCATTGCCGGTGCAGGCGTGGAGCGCGCAGGTGCGGACCTTCCAGGGACGGAACGTGCCCGCGAGCTTCGCACTGTGGGCCAGAACCCGTGAGGTCTGGCTGCATCTGGTCGATCTCGGTACCGGCGTCGCCGTCGAGTCGTGGCCGGGGGATCTGGTCGACGCCCTCCTGGACGAGGTCACAGCGACCATGAGTGGGCGCGATGACGCTCCTGCTTTGCTCTTATCGGCCACCGATCGCGAGCGAACGTGGCGAGTCGGCGCCGAGTCCGGCGCTGCTCAGGAGGTGAGCGGCAGGGCGGCCGACCTCCTGGCGTGGCTGACGGGACGGTCCACGGGCGAGGGTCTGGCAACCGACGGGGTGCTGCCCCCGCCTCCGCACTGGATGTAGCGAAGCCTGCGCCTGCCTGGTTGGGTGAGAGACCGCAGTTCAGCGGGCGAGAGCGTTGACTGCGGCGCCGAATACTTGTGGGAGACGCGCTGCCGCTGGAACCAATGCCTGCCGTGCTGCCGGTAATCGGGTCGTGGCGACCAGGCCGCTGGTCAGCCAGCGGTATTCGCGGGTGAGGGAGCGCCATCTGCGGGGATAGTCCTGCGGTCGTTCGGCGACCACGGAGTCAACCGCTGCCTCAGCGCAGGCGAGGCCGATGCGCAGGCCTTCACCGGTGAGTGCATCGACGTACCCGGCCGCATCCCCGACCAGCAGCACCCGCCCGCGAACCGGGGACGACACCTTCTGCCGTAACGGTCCTGCGCCTCGGGCCGATGTGGTCCAGGCGACGCCGGCCAGGCGCCGCGCCAGTGCGGGGAAGGTGGCCATCGCCTCGTCGAAGGACCAGCCGCGCGGGCCGAGGACGGCGACCCCGATCTCGCGGTCGGAGATCGGCGTGACGTAGGCCTCACCGACGGCTGACCAGTGCACTTCGACGACGTCGGTCCAAGGCCTGGACGCCGCATGCCGTCGAATCCCGAATCGTCGTCCGTCGCTACCGCGTCCCAGACCGGCCGCACGGCGGACCGTGGAATGCAGCCCGTCGCAGCCAAGCACCCAGTCGCCGGTGAGCGTGGTCCCGTCGTCCAGATCGACGGACATCCCGGCACGGCCGGAGTGGGTCGGTCGCAGGCCCTTGACCCGGCCGGGGCACTGGACCACCCCGACATGGGTGGCTCGGGTGGCCAGGGCCGAATGCAGCGCGGTACGTCGTACGCCCAGGCCGACACCGGCGGGAAACAGATGGGTTGCAGTCGTGCGGGCATTGGGTGCGACGTACCGGATCCCGCGAAACGAGGCGCCCTCGACGCGGACGCCCAGACCGTCCAGCGCGGCCACGGTCCCGGGCATCAGCCCTTCCCCACAGGCCTTGTCCACCGGACCGATGCGGGGTTCGACTAGGGCAACCGTCAACCCGGCCCGCCGTCCTTGAATGGCCGCGGCTAGCCCCACCGGCCCACCGCCTACGACGATCACGTCAGCCGTGACCCGCCTCATGCCGATGCCGAGTCCAACGCGCGTTCCTCGGCCGGAATGCGAAAACCCAGCAACAGCACGGCATTGAGGGCTGTGAACACCACGGCGGTCACCCAGGCGGTGTGCACGAGCGGAAGGGCGATGCCCTCGATTACCACCGCGAGATAGTTGGGGTGGCGCAGCCAGCGGTACGGTCCACCGGCCACCAGTGGCAGTCCCGGTACGACGATGACCCGGGTGTTCCACCGACGGGCGAGGGTCGTGATACACCACCAGCGCAGTGCCTGGGCGGCAAGCACCAGCACGAGCATCGACGCGCCCAGCGCGGGCAGGAACGGCCGCTGGCCAAGGTAGGTCTCCGCCAGGCAGGCGACCAGCAGACCGATGTGCAACGCCACCATCGGCGGGTAGTGGCCTCGGCCGGTCTCGATGCCACCCTGGCTGAGTGCCCAAGACGCATTACGTTGTGAGACAACGAGCTCAGCTATCCGCTCAGCCACGACGGCGGCGATGAGCACCGAGTACCAGAGTTGGGACTCCACGATCCGCTCAGTCCTGGGACCAATGCAGCAGGACCAGTTCGGCACAGAACCCAGGGCCCATCGCGAACAGCACATCATGCGACCCAGCCGGCGGCGGCGGGTCGTCGAGGGTCGCAGCCAGGACGTGCAGCACCGAGGCCGAGGAAAGGTTCCCAACAGCAGCGAGCGACGTCCACGCGTGGTGCAGGGCATTCTCCGGCAGGGCAAGGGCCTGTTGGACCGCGTTGAGCACCTTGGGGCCGCCAGGATGGGCAATCCACCGGGCGACGTCGGGGATATCGAGGTCAGCTGCGGCCAGGAAGGATTTCATGTCGTCGGCCAGGTGCGCGCCCACGACATCTGCGACGCTCGCGTCGAGGACGATTCGGAAGCCGGAGCCGCCGATGTCCCAACCCATCACCCGTTCGGTTCCGGGATAGAACCGGGACCCGGTGTTGACGACCTCGGCACCGGCGCGGGATGAGGTTTTCCGCTCGGCACCTAACATCACGACCGCTGCTGCGCCGTCGCCGAACAGGCCGCTGGCAACAAGATTCGCGGTCGAGGGATCATCGCGTTGGACCGTCAGCGAACACAGTTCCACCGACAGCAGCACTGCCACGTGGGCGGGGTGGCCGAGCAGGTAGTCGTGTACCCGGGCCACGCCGGCCGCGCCGGCGACGCAACCTAGTCCGAAGATCGGGAGCCGCTTGACGTCAGGCCGCAGGCCCAGCCGGGTGACCAGTCGGGCATCCAGCGACGGCGCTGCGACGCCGGTAACCGAGGTGACCATGATGAGATCGACATCGGAGGCCGACAAACCGGCGCTCTGCAGCGCCTCGGTGATCGCCCGCGCACCCAGGTCCAGCCCAGCGCGGATGAACGCGTCGTTCGCTGCTCCGAACCCATCCAGGGTTGCGTACTCGTCCAGCGGCAATACCAGATGCCGCTGCGCGACACCGGCGTTGGCGTGCAGTCTCTGCAGAAGGGCTGCCGAGACCCCCGCAGGCAGGACCAGGTCGGTGACCATCTCGGTGATGGCGGCCTGCTCGTAGCAATGCTGTGGAAGCGCCACAGCGACGGATTCGATCCGGCTCCCACGTGACAGAGCCTGGCGGCCTCCGGTCACCGGGCCTCTCCGTCCAGTAGGTCTCCTCACCCGTCCATTCTGGTCCACCTCTCGGTTGTACCCGACGCGCGCGGCCAAGCCGTGCCGTCACCGGATCACGCCAACCGGCGGCCAGGGTGGTCGATTACCCACTACCGTTCGCCCCGGTGCGGCGGGTAGTCGGATCGGGCGCGCAGTGAAAGACTGGCGGAGACGAGAAGACACGTAGGAGGAGGTGACGTATGGCACCGGCGATCACCACCGATTCGAATGGCCTCGACACGGCCGGACGAAGGCTCCCGCTGAGCCGCGAGTTGATCATCTCAGCGGCCGTGCTGTTCGTCGACGACCACGGGTTGCCGGCCCTCACGATGCGCGGGCTCGGCAAAGAACTCGGCGTCGAAGCCATGTCGTTGTACCGGTATGTGAACGGCCGCGAGGATCTGCTCGAGGGCATCGTGGAGAGCATGGTCTCCGAACTGCACCTGAACCCGGAGACGATGGAGCCCCTCAATGGCTGGCAGGCATATTTGCAGTGGCTCGCCCACGGCGTACGTCGCATTGCCCAGGAGCATCCGGCGGTCTTCCCGCTGATCGCGACGCGGCACCCCGCCGCGCCCTGGCTGCGTCCACCGCTTCGTAGTCTGCGCGTCGTCGAGGACTTCCTCAGCGAGTTGATCTCGCGGGGATTCACCGATGACAGCGCCATCGCCGCCTACCGCGCGTTCTCCAGTTTTCTGCTCGGGCACCTGTTGCTGGAGGCGGCCGCGAAGACTGCCGAGTCCAATGTCGGCGTGAACACCCTCGCCGATTCGGAGATCTCTGTAGCAAGTGACGAATACTCGATTGAGGCATTCCCACAGGTGGTTCGCCTCGGCCACCGACTCTCCGAGGACCACAGCCACGCGGAGTTCGAGGCGTCTCTTGAGAACATGCTCGATCGCCTTGACCGAACCCTGGCGCACTGAACCATTCCCTAGGGTGAGCCCATGCAGGCTCGGGACCTAGTCGTTGCGTTTCCGGCAGTCGGGTTGGATTCCGACGCACTCGAAGCGGCGCAGTTGATGGCCGATCGCAAACTGCCCGGCATAGTCGTCTGCCACGACGACGGAAGCCCGCACACGATCCTGCCGGGCTCGCAGGTGCTGCGATTCGTCATCCCGCGCTACGTCCAGGACGACGAGGCGTTGGCGCGGGTGATCGACGAGCAGGCTGCCGACGAGATGTTCGCCGGGCTGGCCGGACGGAAGGTTCGCGACCTCCTTCCCACGAAGGAGTACGAACTCCCGGTCGTCAAGGGTGAGGACACCGTCATGGAGGTTGCTGCGCTCATGGCGCGGGCGCACAGCCCGCTGGTGGCGGTGGTCGAGCAGGGCCAGCTGCTGGGCTGTGTCACGGTCGCCCGGTTGCTCGAGCGCTACCTTCCGGGGGCCTGATCGGTGGCTGTCGTCGCGGTCGTCGTCTTCGTTGCTGCCTATGTACTGATCGTCACCGAGCGGATCCATCGCGTCGCCGCCGCTCTGGGCGGCGCCGGGATCATGCTCGCCGCCGGTGTGGTCGGCGCGGAGGACGCCTTCTTCAGCGAGGAGACCGGTGTCGACTGGAACGTCATATTCCTCCTCCTAGGCATGATGATCATCGTTGGTGTCCTGCGCGAAACCGGGGTCTTCGAGTTCCTGGCAATCTCTGCGGCCAAGCGGGCGAAGGGCAAACCGTTTCGGGTCATGGTCACGTTTGTGCTGCTCACCGCCGCCGCGTCGGCGCTGTTGGACAACGTAACCACCGTGTTGCTGATCGCGCCGGTCACACTCTTGGTCTGCTTGCGCCTCGGCGTACCGCCGGTGCCCTTCCTCGTCGCCGAGGTCCTGGCCTCGAACATCGGGGGTGCGGCCACCCTGATCGGTGACCCGCCGAACATCATCATCGCCAGCCGCGGCGATCTATCCTTCAACGACTTCCTGGTCAACATGGCCCCGATCGTCGTCCTCCTCCTGGCCGTCTACGTAGGGCTGTGCCGGTTCCTGTTCCGCAGCGCGTTCTCATACGACGAGGCGAAGGTCGCGGCGGTCATGAGCCTCAACGAGAAGGAGGCCATCGAGAACCGTCCGCTGCTGATCAAGGCCGGTGCGATCCTCGCCCTGGTCACCGTGGGCTTCGTGCTGCACTCGGCTCTGGATACCGAGGTCTCGGTAGTGGCATTGCTGGGCGCCGGATTGCTGGTCGCCATCGCCGGGTTGTCACCGAAGGAGTACCTGCACGAGGTGGAATGGACCACGCTGGTCTTCTTCGCCGGGCTGTTCATCATGGTCGGTGCCCTGATCAAGGTGGGCGTCATCGGGTCGTTGTCCAAACTCGTCACCGAGGTGACCGGCGGGAACCTGCTGCTCGCCTCGATCCTCATCCTGGTGGTGTCCGGCGTGCTGTCCGGAATCGTCGACAACATCCCCTATGTGGCCACCATGGCGCCGCTGGTCGCCGACCTCGCGGATGAGGCAGGCAATCCCGGCAACGTGCTCTGGTGGGCACTGGCCCTCGGCGCCGACCTCGGCGGGAACGCCACGATGGTGGGTGCCGCCGCCAACGTCGTGGTCGTGGGCATCGCGGAGAAGAACGGCTACCGGATCAGCTTCTTGGAGTTCTTCAAGTACGGCGCTGTTGTCGCGCTGGTGACCATCCTGCTGTGCATTCCGTATCTGTGGTTGCGCTACTTCATCTTCGCCTGAGTCGGCTACCTCGATTCGTAGATGTCAGGAACCCCGTCGGCATCGGAGTCTCGCGTCTCGCGTTCCCAGATTCGCCGGTAGGCGCGGTTGCGCAGCCGAAGCAGCACGGCGGCGAACAGCGCTGCGAGCCCGGACCCAACCAGAACGCCGACCTTGACCACGTCGTCTCGTGGGGTGCCGGCCCCGAAGGCCAGTTCGCCGATCAACAGCGAGACGGTGAAGCCGATGCCGGCCAGCAGTGCCACACCGAGGACATCGACCCAACTGAGTTCGTCGTCCAGCGTGGCCCTGGTGAAGCGGGCCACCAGGTAGGTCGCGGCAAAGACCCCGACGGCCTTGCCCAGCACCAGCCCGGTGATGACGCCGAGGGCGATCCGGTTGGAGACCGCTGCCCCCAAGCCGGACAGGCCACCTACCGCAACACCCGCGGAGAAGAAGGCGAAGACGGGCACTGCCACTGCGGCGGAGAGCGGTCGAAAGCGATGTTCGAAGTGTTCGGCCAGCCCTGGCCCGGCGTCCGGGCCGCCGGCGCGTTCACTGCGCAGCACCGGTACGGCGAAGCCGAGCAGCATCCCTGCGACGGTCGCGTGTACGCCGGAGGCGTGCATCAAGCCCCAGGCGAGCAGCGCGAGCGGGAGCAGTAGCCACCAGGAGCGGACCCGGCGCTGGACGAGGACAGTGAATACCGCGACCGTCAGCAGCGCGCCGAGCAGCGGCCCGATCTTCAGGTCGGAGGTGAAGAAGATCGCGATGATGACAATCGCGAGCAGGTCATCGACGACGGCCAGAGCGAGCAGGAAGGTACGCAGGCCGGTCGGCAGGTGCGTGCTGATCACCGCCAGCACCGCCAGCGCGAAGGCGATGTCGGTGGCGGTGGGAATCGCCCAACCACGCAGGGCCCCGTCGCCGGTGTTCAGGTTGATCAGGACGAAGACCAACGCCGGCACGGCCATCCCGCCAACCGCTGCCGCTACGGGCAGCGCAGCCCGGCGCGGGCTGCGGAGGTCACCGGCCACGAACTCCCGTTTGAGTTCCAGGCCGGCCACGAAGAAGAAGATGGCGAGCAGTCCGTCGGCCGCCCACGTTCCGAGGCTGAGGTTCAGGTCAAGGGCTGCCGGACCGACCTTGGTGTCCCGCAGGCGCACGTAGGACCCACCCCAGGGGGAGTTGGCCCAGATCAAGGCGGTGACCGCCGCTACCAGCAGCAGCGCGCCGCCGACGGTCTCTTTGCGCAGGATCCCCGTCAGCCGGGATGCTTCGAGCCAGGAGCCCGCAGGGAACAGCTTGGACGTGCTCGGACCGGTCACCGAGCTCCTCAGGGGTCGACAACATCTGTTGCCGACCAGACTTCCCGGCGCTCCGGGACACAGCGTAGTCGGCTAGCTGGATGTCCTGACCGTCGTGGCTGATTCAACCGGCATCAGCACCCACAGCACTGGGTAGATCAGCAGCTGGCTGCCTGGTAGCAGCATCAGCGCAGCTAGGAAGAGGACCCGGGCCGGCCACGGGTCTATGTCGAAGCGTCGACCGAGCCCGGCGCAGACTCCACCGAGGATGCGGCCATCGCTGGGCCGGACGAGCCCCTGCCGGTGCATGGAGTCGTGGATCTTGTTCATGTGCTTTCTCCCAAGTCAGGTCGGTCGGAGTGACGCAACGAGCATCCGTGGCTGCGTGCTATCCGGCATCAGGTATCACCCGGGTCTGCACCCTGACCCGTGCTGGGGGTGTCCGCTGCTCTAGAAGCGCCCGCCGCCGCCTCGGCGCCCGCGGCTCCGCGAACCTCCGAAGCTGCCCGTCGAGCGTCGGCCGCCGCCGCCACCACCGCCGAACCCGCCACTGAACCCGCCGCCACCGCCGTAACCGCTCCGGCCACCCCCGAACAGAATCCCGCCGAGGATCAGGCTGCCCAGGTCCGGTCCGCCTCGGCCGCCGTACCCGCGTCCGCTGAAACCACCACCGGTCCCGAAGCCGGTCCCGTAGGCGCCTCGGCCTACATCGTTGTGCGCGTACTGCAGGGCCTGCTGCCCCAGACCATCGGCGTACTGGGCCTCCCGGAGTGCCGCAGCTGGATCTGTTGCCGCTAGGGACATCGCCTGATCGAGGTGCCGCTGACCCTCCGCGAGTCGGGTGCGGGCCTGGCCGCCGACCGCCCCGCGCCTCGTGCTGATGAAATCTGCCGCCGCCGCCAGCGAGGATTGAGCCGTGAGCATGGCCTGATCCAGGGTTCGGGCCAGGTGTCGAGTCTGCGCCTGGGCGTCCCGAGCCGCTCCCAACGCCTCGTCCAGCACCAGATCGGCTTCGGTGAGTTGCCGCAGAGCTGTCAGCGGATCCGGCAAGGCTCCGGGGGCGGGCGCCAATGCCGCATCTGCGGCGCCCAGCGCAGCTTCGGCTCTGGTAACGATCGGCTGCAATCCGCTGGGATCACCCGAGGCGAGCAGGGTCCGGGCTTCGGCCAGGTCTTTGGCCGTCTCGGCGCGTGCTTTGGTGATCGCCGCGCCCGCCTCTTCGAGCTCGGTTTCCAGGCGCCAGAGACCATCCAGGAGCTGGTCGGCCTGGGCGGTCGCGTCCTCGGCGGTGCGCAGCGAGACCACAGCGGCACTCGGAGTGGGGGACTGCAGCGCCCGGCGTGCCTCGGACAGCTCGGTCCGCGCGTTGTCCAAGAGGATTTGGGCCTGTTCGACGTCATCTGAGATGGAGCTGAGCGCCGTTGCGGCATAGCGCTGCTGTAAGGCCGCGAGTCGCTTTCCCTCGGCCGGGATCCGGCTTCGCACCTGCTCGACCTTGGGACCTAGTGCCTCGAGCACCGCCGGTGCGGTCCGATCCAGGTCCCGCAGTCGGTCGAACGCGTCGGCCTGGGCGTCGAGTCGCTCATCTGCGGACTGACACAAGCGGAGGATCTCGGCCAGCATGCCTCGCTTGGCCGGCTCGTCCTCGGGCACTTCATCGTCCAACTGTTGACGCAGCGTGAATCCCTGCGCGAGCTCATCGCGCGAGGCATCCAGCGCCTCCTGGAAGCCGGTCACCGCCTCGGCGCCGAACTGTCCGCTCGCGAAGAGCAACTCCTGCGCCGAAGTTTGCACGGCGTCATCCAGGTCGATCAGCGCTGAGCTGGCCCTGAAGGTTAGCTGTTCGGTGGTCAGGTCGGCGTACGGATCCCGCGGAGCCTGCGGCGCACTCGGCGGCTGCACAGCACCGGGAGGCGCACTCGACTCGGCGGCCGGCGTCCGGGCCCGCTTGCTGCGGCGGTAGAGCAGGTAGCCGCCCCCCGCCACAACCACTCCACCGAGGACCAGAGCGATCGGCACGCCGCCGGACCCG
>JALZDV010000216.1 GCA_030862345.1 Actinomycetota bacterium
GCGGGTGCTGGCCTCCCCGCGGATCCACGACGACTTCGTCGCGGCACTGGCCGAGCAGGCCAAGAACAACGCCAAGACCGGGTTGCCCGACGATGAGGACGTCCTTTACGGCCCGGTCAACAATGCCAACCAACTCGAACAGGTCACGGGCATGCTGGGGCGCCTGCCCGATCATGCGAGCGTCTCCGCCGGCGGCCATCGGCAGGGCGAGAACGGGTACTTCCACGAGGCGACCGTCGTGTCCGGGCTGCAGCAGGACGACGAGGCGATCCAGAACGAGATCTTCGGTCCGGTGATCACCGTCCAGCGGTTCAGTGACGAGGACGAGGCCGTGCGCTGGGCCAACGGCGTGAAGTACGGCCTGGCCTCCAGCGTCTGGACCGCGGATCACAAGAGGGCGCTGCGGATGGCCAAGCGGCTGGACTTCGGCTGCGTCTGGATCAACTGCCACATCCCGCTGGTCGCCGAGATGCCGCACGGCGGGTTCAAGCAGTCCGGGTACGGAAAGGACTTGTCGATGTACGGGTTCGAGGACTACACCCGGATCAAGCACGTCATGAGCAACATCGATTCCTGAGCGGTGCCCGACGCCGACGTAGGGGGGCGAGACCATGTCATTTCAGGCCTATCTCGACGCAGTCGAGGACAAGACCGGCAAGACACCGCAGGAACTGGTCGACCTGGCTGCAGACCGCGGATACGGGCCCGAAACCAAAGCCGGGGAGATCGTGGACTGGCTCAAGAACGACTTCGGGATCGGACGCGGTCACGCCATGGCGATGGTCCACGTGATCAAGAACGGGCCGGGCATCGGCGACAAGCACGTGGGGACCACCGGATCGCACCGCGACGAGTCCAACGTTCTTCGACTGGACGGCAAGGCGAAGCGAACCTGACCGCGCGCCAACCCCAACCCCCTGGGCTGCGGTCAAGGGCGGGCGACGCCGCGCGGCTGCAGCGCGCAGTGGTGGCGGTAGAGGTCGCGCATCGTCCCGATCTCGCCGCCGTGCCAGGCGTCGTGCTCGATCATGGTCCAGAAGATCCGCCAGGCCGGCCAGGGTTCACCCCAGTTCGTACCGACCTCGGCATCCAAGGCCCCGTCGTCGGCCAGGCCAGTCAGGTCGGCGCGCAGTAGTCGCTGACCTTCGGTCAGTCGTTCGATCGCCGCGGCGGCAGCACGAGGGGCTTCCAAGTCTGGAAACGTCAAACTCGCTGCCCCGTAGGCGTACTCGTGGTACATGATCTTGCAGTCGGCGATGTGCAGCAGCCGCCAGGCAATCGTAGTGAACGGTGCGGGCCGCGGATCCGGGAAGTCGTAGTCGGCCGCCCAGCGACCGTCCTCGCCACGCCGGATCGACCAGCCACCCGGCACCGGCTGCCAGAGGTACTCCTCATCGGACAGGCCCTCGAGCCGTCGACTCAGCCGCCCGTACGCCTCGTCCAACTGGACGAGAAGCAGCTCCACACTTGACATGACTCCTGTCTACCGGCCGCGTACGAGCGACACCAGCAAACGCGTCACAGAACGCGAGCCTCCCATCGGGAATCTCTCCGGAGCCGCGCGCTAGGGGGTACGACCCTCGGCCAGCATTTCGACGAACTTGGTGATCCGGCGAGCGCGGGTCTCGGGCCGCTTGGCGTCCTGAACCTGGCGGATGATCGCGTACCGACGCGACGAGCTGAGGCCGGCGAAGGATCGCGCCGCCACCGGTATGGCATCCAGCGCCGCCTGTAAATCTTCGGGCACCTCGGCGCTCGCCGGCCCGTCGTACGCCCTGGCCCACCGGCCGTCAGCCTTGGCCCGTTCCACTTCGGCTAGGCCCTCGGGTTGCATCCGACCGGCCTGCGTGAGCGCGGCGACGTATCCCACGTTGCGCTTTGACCAGGCGCTACGCGGGCGTCGAGGACGGAAGCTCTGCTTCCAGGTCTTGTCGTCGTCGCCGCTGCGCGCTTGCCCGTCGATCCAGCCGTAGCAGAGCGCGACCTGGACTGCCTCGGGGTAGCTCACCGACTCGATTCCGGACCCTTTCTTGGCCAGCCGGAGCCACAGCCCGGCGGAGTCGTGGCGATGGGCGGCCAGCCAGGTCTCGAAGTCCGCGGCCGTCGCGAAGGCCAACTCGGGTGCCTCGACCTTCCGCGGGGCCGGCTTCTGCGCGGTCATGACGCACTCAGCCTTTCGGGCCCAGGACGCCCTGCGGGTACGGCGTACCGCCGCCGGCCAGCATCTCGACGAACTGGGCAATCCGCCGCGCTCGGGTCTCGGGTCTTTTCGCGTCCTGTACGCGATAGAGGATGGCGTACCGGTTCGTCGAGTTGAGCCCGTCGAAGGCCTCAGCTGCTGCCGGTACGGCGTCCAGCGCACTGCGGAGGTCATCCGGAACCGTGGCAGTCGCTGAGCCGCATAGGCCTTTGCCCACCGCCCGTCGGCCCTCGCCCGGTCCACCTCAGCGATTCCTCGGGCTGCATGAGCCCGGCCTCGGTCAACTCGGCGACGAGGCCAACGTTTCGCTTGGACCAGACGCTGCGCGGCCGGCGGGGACAGAAGCGCTGCAGCCAGGTCGTGTCGTCGCCTCTGCCCTTCTGCCCGTCGATCCAGCCGTAGCACAGGGCGACCTTGAGCGCCTCGTCGTAGGTCACAGTCGGAATGCCGGAGCCCCTTCTTGGCGATCCGAAGCCACAGCCCGGTCGGGTCGTCGCGGGCGTCTTCTTCGCGATCATGGCGCTGGAACCACCTCGGTACGGCGTGTCATGGTCACGGCTCCATGATCGCGCACCGCCCGGCACAATGGCTCAAGGTCCGAACCCGGACGATGCGCGCCGACAGTCGAGGAGTTCCACGTGACCGAGCCGACCCGCCCGGACGTCGATCCACCCGAGGGCCCCCCGCCTCCAGACCTGCAGATCCAGGACCTGATTGTCGGCGGCGGAGCCAAGGCGGTCAGCGGGTCGCACATCCAGGCCCACTATGTCGGGGTCACGCACTCCGGCGGCGAGGAGTTCGACGCCTCCTGGAACCGGGGCCAGCCACTGACCTTCCAACTCGGTGTCGGCCGGGTCATCAAGGGTTGGGACGAGGGCATCGTCGGGATGAAGGTCGGCGGTCGTCGTCGTCTCACTATCCCGCCGCACATGGCGTACGGCGACCGCGGTTCCGGCAAGGTGATCAAGCCCGGCGAGACCCTGGTGTTCGTGGTGGATCTCGTCGACGTGCGCTGAACGGGTGGAATTGCCCCCAAGGGTCAAGGGTGGTCGAGGCGGGCGGCCAACGTCTTAGGCGCTACCGCGCGGTAACTCTCCTCGACCCAGTCTCGGATCAATTCGGGGTCGACCGGACCCTGATCCAACGGGATGTTGACCCACCCCCACTTGCCCAGGCCGTACCCGCTCGGTGCGGCCCCAGGGATGCCAAGCGCCTCGTCCTTGGAGACCGGTAGCTTGAGCCCGATCCCCACGGGCCAGCGGGTGTCACTGGGGTCGGCACCGGCGAAGACGAACACCTTCTTGCGCACCTTGACGACGATGTCGCCCTCCCATGGCTCGTCCTGCCACGCCTCGGGATAGGACAGAGCCAACTCGATCGCCGCCTGCCGCGCCATGGCCGCCTGCTCGTTTTCCACGCTCACCCGGCGCACCGTACCGCCGCCGACTCAGGGCACCCCCGAGTCGATAGGTTCGCGTCAGGGCGCCCCTGAGTCGATAGGTTCGCGTCAGGGCGCCCCTGAGTCGATTCGTTCGGGGCCTGCGGCGGACAGTTGGCAGAAGGGCTGGCATGGGCACGACCAGCTACGACGTCGTCGTGGTCGGTGGCGGCCACAACGGCCTGGTCGCGGCGGCCTATCTGGCCAGGGCCGGTAGATCCGTCCTGGTGCTCGAGCGGCTCGGGTACCTCGGCGGTGCCGCGGTGAGCGAGGCGGTGTTCCCCGGCGTCGACGTACGGCTGTCCAAGTACTCCTACCTGGTCAGCCTGCTGCCCGACCGGATCGTCTCCGACCTCGGTCTCTCAGTCGGGTTCGTCGACCGGACGGTGTCCTCCTACACCCCGCTGCACCGATCGGGGCGTGATCTGGGTCTGCTGGTCGAGCGGCCGACCGGAGAGCGGACCCGGCAGTCTTTTGTCGAGTTGACCGGCGCCGCGGCCGAGTACGAGACCTGGCAGGAGTTCTATGCGCGGTTGGAGGGCCTCGCTCAGGATCTCGCGCCCACTCTGCTCGAGCCGTTGGCGACCGCGGAGCAGATCGAGTCGCGGCTGCGCGACCCACAGGTCCTTGCAGAGCTGCGTGGGCTTCCGCTGGCCGATTTCGTCGGACGGTCCCTGGCCGACGATCACGTACGCGGAGTGGCGCTCACCGACGGCCTGATCGGCACCTTCGCCGACCTGCACGCCGCCGACGGCCTGGCCAACCGGTGCTTCCTCTATCACCTGATCGGCAACGGATCGGGCCAGTGGCGGGTGCCGATCGGCGGTATGGGCGCGGTATCGGCATCCATGGCCGAGGCGGCCAGGCGGTTCGGTGCGGATCTCACCGTCGGCGCGACCGTCACCTCGGTCGCGGTGGACGCCACCGGGGCCGAGGTGTCCTGGGCCGACGCGTCCGGTACGACTCAGGCGATCTCGGCCGCCTCCGTCGTCTCCGGAGTCGCGCCGCAGGTGATGGAGACGCTGCGCGGTCGTACCCCGCCGCCTCGCCCGGTGGGCGCGCAGGTGAAGATCAACATGATCCTGACCCGGCTTCCTCAGCTGCGCTCCGGCTTGGACCCGACCGTCGCCTTCGCCGGAACCCTGCACGTCAACCAGTCCGCGGGCCAACTGGACCAGGCGTACGCCACAGCGGCGGCCGGCCAGTTGCCCGACCCGCTGCCCTTCGAGGTCTACTGCCACTCGTTGGCCGACCCGACCATCCTCGGGCCCTCCGAACACACCGCCGGATACCAGACGCTGACCCTGTTCGGCCTCCATACGCCGACCGAACTGTTCGACAGCGACAACGAGGGCGTACGGGCCGAGGCCACCCGCTTGGCGGTCGAGGGGCTGAACGGCATCCTCGCCGAACCGCTGGAGGACTGCCTGGCCCTGGATTCCTCCGGTGCCCCGTGTCTGCAGGCAGCCTCACCGGTTGACGTCGAGGCCGCGCTCGCCATGCCGGGCGGCAACATCTTTCATGGCGACCTGTCCTGGCCGTTTGCCGACGACGAGTCCCGGGCCGGGTCTTGGGGAGTGGAGAGCGACGAGCCGCGACTGGTCTACGCGGCCAGCGGCGGCGCCGTACGCGGCGGCGCGGTCAGTGGTATCGGTGGCCACAACGCCGCGCACGCCCTGCTCGAGCGCTCGTAACTGTCGAGACCTCCCATCAGGGGAAGATTGTTACGAACCTAACGTCGCAAGGGTCCCCTGAGTTGCTGGAGCCGGGAACTCAGCGGCCAGTGCGCGCAAGTCTCGTACAGCGCGGTCCCGTCTGGTCCGGCACCGAGCCGACTTTCGATCAGGTACAGCTCGGTCGCCGCCCACGCTGATCCGCTGAACTGACGCAGCCGCTCCACGAGTGGTCGCAGGTTGATCCCGGGCGCACCACGGGCCAGCGTGAGGTGACCTCGATAGGGTCGGCTGTCGACCTGCACTCCGGCCTCCAGGGCGGCAGCCCGTACGGCTCGGGCAAGCCGCCGGAGCGGCTCGAGATCGCCGGTGATGCCTGCCCACAGCACCCGATCACCGAACCGCCCACCCCCGGTGATCGACAGCTCGATCGGGCCGTGCTGCCCGGCGACCAGGTCGAGTCGCTGCATCAACACCACGATCCCGGGCTCCTCGACGGCGCCGAGAAATTCCAGGGTCAGATGCCAGCTGTCGAGGCGGGTCCAGCGCGCCGCCGGAGCGTCGTCCCGCAGCGGCTGCACCGCACCGGAGAGTTCGTCGAGTGCGGCGCGGGGTGGTTTCAGCGCCACGAAGAGTCGCTTGGTCACGGCCCATTCTCCCCACCCCGGGCTCGGCGGCCGCCCCGGTTTGGCCGCCCCGAGCGGTCATGTGATCGAATGCACAAACCGGATGTTTCGCGCGCGTTACGCCGCCGGTAGGCTGCAGGCATCCCCCACGTACGTCGGGTCGGGCCTCAAGCGGGGTTCGGCGACGGTGAGCCATTCCCGTCTCGTGTCCGCAGCGGGTTCGCCGCCGGCGCTAGGAGTTGAGATGACCTCGGTTGCGATCCCCGGATTGGATACCGCCCCCACCAGTCATGCCCGGCTGCTGGCCTGGGTGCGTGAGGTCGCCGAGCTGACCACTCCGGAGCGAGTCGTGTGGGTCGACGGCAGCCAGGGAGAATGGACCCGGTTGACCGACCAACTCGTCGAGGCCGGCACCTTCACCCGCCTGGAAAAGAAGCCCAACTCGTTCTATGCCGCCTCCGATCCGAGCGACGTCGCCCGGGTCGAGGACCGCACCTTCATCTGTTCGGTACGGGAGCAGGACGCGGGACCCACCAACAACTGGATGGACCCGGGCGAGATGAAGGCGATCATGACCGAGCTGTACCGCAGGTGCATGCGTGGCCGGACGATGTATGTGATCCCGTTCTGCATGGGCCCGATCGAGGCCGACGACCCCATGTTCGGCGTGGAGATCACCGACTCCGAGTACGTCGTGGTCTCCATGTTGGTGATGGCCCGTAGCGGCGGAAAGGCGCTCGAGGCGATGGGCACCGATCGGGACTTCGTTCCGGCCCTGCACTCGGTCGGCGCCCCGCTCGAGCCCGGACAGCCGGACGTGCCCTGGCCGTGCAGCCAGACGAAGTACATCGTGCAGTTCCCCGAGGAGCGGACGATCTGGTCGTACGGCTCCGGGTACGGCGGCAACGCGCTGCTGGGCAAGAAGTGCTATTCGCTGCGAATCGCCTCGGCGATGGCCCGAGACGGCGGCTGGCTGGCCGAGCACATGCTGATCCTGAAGATGACCAGCCCGGCGCAGCAGACCTACTACGTAGCCGCGGCCTTCCCGTCGGCCTGCGGAAAGACCAACCTCGCGATGCTCGAGCCCACCGTGCCCGGCTGGAAGGTCGAGACCCTCGGCGACGACATCGCCTGGATGCGGTTCGGCGAGGACGGCCGGCTGTACGCGCTGAACCCCGAATACGGGCTGTTCGGCGTGGCACCGGGCACCGGCTGGCACACCAACCCCAACGCGATGCGGACGATCGAGAAGGGCAACTCGGTGTTCACCAACGTCGCGCTGACCGACGATGGGGACATCTGGTGGGAAGGGATGACCGAGGAGAAGCCGGCGCACCTGACCAGCTGGAAAGGCGAGGACTGGACGCCGGAGTCAGACTTCGTCTCCTCCCATCCCAACTCGCGTTTCTGCACGCCGATCAAGCAGTGCCCGATCCTGGCTCCCGAATACGACGACCCGAAGGGCGTACCGATCTCGGCGATCCTGTTCGGTGGTCGTCGCAAGACCACGATCCCGCTGGTCACCGAGTCGCGCGACTGGCAACACGGCGTCTTCATGGGCGCGACGCTGTCCTCGGAAACCACGGCCGCGGCGACAGGTGCGGTCGGTGTCGTACGCCGAGACCCGTTCGCGATGCTCCCGTTCATCGGCTACAACGCCGGCGACTACTTCACCCACTGGGTGGAGACCGGCAAGAGCGCGGATGCGACAAAGCTGCCCAAGATCTACTACGTCAACTGGTTCCGGGTCGATCACGACGGGAACTTCCTCTGGCCTGGGTTCGGGGAGAACTCTCGGGTGCTCAAGTGGGTCATCGAGCGCTTGGAGGGGAGCGCGGCCGCGGTGGAGACGCCGGTCGGTCACGTGCCGACGCCGGAGTCCTTGGACACCAACGGCCTGGGAATGACCGACGAGCAGATCGCCGCCGTGTTGGCCGTGGATCGTGCGGAGTGGCAGGCCGAGATCCCGCAGATCGCCGAGTGGTTCGACCGGATCGGTGACACCCTGCCGACCACCATGCGCGACGAACTGGAGACCCTCAAGCGCCGCCTCGACGCCTGAGGCGCCGAAGACGACTCAACTAGCTGGTCAATTGCCGCGAGTGATCCATGCGGCAATGGACCAGTTAGTGCACGGGCGGTTAGG
>JALZDV010000217.1 GCA_030862345.1 Actinomycetota bacterium
CCGGTCTCCGTGGGCACCACGCTCAGCGAAGACTCCACGGGCGGTAGCACCGCCCCGCTGCCGTCGTCGGTCACCGCCTCGCTGAACTGCTTGCCGACCACGACAGCAAGCAAGACGATCAGCAGCAGGGCGACGACCGGCACGGCGTAGAGCAGCACCTTGCGCTGGGTCGGGCTTCGTCCCTCGAAGAAGCCGCTGTCCGGATCGTCATCGCCGTCGTCGGAGCTGCCCCACCGCCCGGTGTCCTCCCAGGCGTCGTACTCCTCCCCAGTGTCGCTGGCGGTGTCTGAGGTCGAGCCGCGAAACGCATTGAGCACAGAACTCCGCTCGACGTCTGCCGACGAGTCGGCGCGCGCCGCGCGTCGACGGCTGACCGGCGGCTGGGCAGTCGAGGGGGATGCAGCAGGTGCAGACGCGGCAGGCGGCGCTGCCGCAGCGACCGGGACCGGCGTGGCCACCGCGGCCGCAGCGAGCGTCCGCGCCGGGGGCTGCGGAGGTCGACCCACGGGAATCTCATCGGTTGTGCGCGGCGCACTGCCTGGGGCACCTCCGGTGCGCTCGCCGCCCCGCTGGGCACGGTCGGTCGGGCTGGGCACGGACCGGTGGCTGTCGGCCGACGCAACCACTGCGGGAGCGGCAGCCTGGGCAGCGTCGTCGCTCGTGACTTTCCCGCCGATCGGAATGGCGACGGTCGGCGGTGCCACCGGGCTCTTGGCTGTCGGCGCCTCGGTCGACACGGCCGAGGGGACCGCGGTCGGTGGCTTGGTCCGTCCCATGGTTGCCGCTGCCTTCGCGGTGACCGGAATGCCAACGGTGGGCGGTGCTGTCAGTCCGGGGGTGCCGCCGTTGCCATCCACGCCGCCGTCCGGCACGCCGTCGACCGACTGCCCGACTGCTGGGGTGGGTCGCAGCCGAGCCATGCGGTCCGACGGAACGCCGGTGTCGGGCCAGTCCAGCCGTCCGCCGGTACGTCCCACGCTGGCATTCGGCGGGGACGGTGGGCGCTGTCGCGGTCGCAGGACCGCAGCAAAGGCCGCGGCACTGCCCAGCTGCCGCGCCGGGTCGTTGTCCAACGCCCGCTGGCAGAGGACGGCGAGATCCCGAGGAACGCTGCGGGGCAGGTGACGAGTCACGTCGGGGTCGTCGGGGTCGGGTAGCTCCCCGGTCAGCGCGGCGTAGAGCAGCTCGCCCAATTGCTGGATGTCACCACGTTCGTCGGCGAACAAGGCCGGTACGCCGCTGACGGTGACCGACGCGTTGTCCCGGAGCACGACGCGCTCGGGCCGCAGGCCTCCGATCGGCAGTCCGGCGTGGTGGGCCGCGCTGATCGCCTCGGCCACATCCACCAGGGTCTTGCGGGCGATGGCCGGGCTGAGCGGACCGTGCGCCTTGAGGGTGTCCGCCAGCGACGTGCCCTCGATCCACTCGCAGACCACAATCGCGAACTCGCGGTGGTCGACGGCCTCGTAGACCACTCCGAGGCCCGGGTGCTCGATCGTGCCCATCTCCCGCGCGCGATCCAGAAACAGCTTTGCGGAGTTACCTCCGGGCGTGATCACCCGCAGCACCACATCACGCTCGACGAGGGTGTCCCGCGCATGCCAGGTCTGCACCTTGCCGCCGGCGAAGCGCTCATCGGCGCCGAAGGGCTCGACGAGGGAATACCGCCCCTCGAGGGGTGGATCGCCTACCCGCACCTCGTCTGTCCCTCCCCAGCTCCGGAGACTTTCTCAGGAACTGAGCCCGTTTCAGTCACCGAGTCCTTCCCCGTGATTGACCTGTTACTGAGCAGTATCCGCCCGGCTCGCTGCGTTCACCCGCCGGTCCCCCGCCGTAGACCAGCCACGGTGTCCCGGATGTCCGGTAGCCGCGTCAGCCACAGGCCGAGAGCTACCACTGTGCCCACAACGACGCTACCCACTCCCACGACCAAAAGAGACCGCAGCGGGCTGTCGGCATCGGGAATTCCGAGCGACACCAGCCCGTATGCCGCGGCGGCCCCGCCAGCAGCCAGCCCGAGGACCACAGCGCCGGTACGCAGGATCCGCCACGTGTCCACATGGCCGAACTTTCGGCGCAGCAGGGTCTGGCCGACCACAGCACCGACACAGAAGCTCAGGGCATTGACCGCGCCGAGTGCCGGCACCACGTCCTCGGGCGCGACCAGCAGGGACACCAGGAGGGCGACCGGGATCCGGACCACAACCATGACGAGGTTGATCAGAGTGGGCGTCCGGGCATCCTTGAGTGCGTAGAAGACCCGCATGTGCAGCAGGCTCAGGGCAAAGGGAACCAGCCCGACCGCGTTGAGGGCGAGAGCGAAGCCGACCGTACGAGCGTCGTCGATACCGACCCGGCCGTACGCGAAGACGGCGATCGCCACGTTGGGCCCGAAGACCATGAACACCACCGCGACCGGGATCAGGCCGAGACTGACCAGCCGGGAACCCAACGAGAGATCCCGGATCAGGGTCGGGGTGTCCCCACGGGCGGCTGCCCGACTCATCCGCGGATGCAGCGCGGTGAGCAGCGCGACTCCCAGGACGCCGTACGGCAGCTGGAAGAGGAGGTTCGCATTGGCGAACGCGTTGGAGCCCAGACCCCCCGCACGTGCCGCGGTATTGGCCAGGTTCGTGAACACGATCAGGCCGACCTGGCTGACGGCGACGTAGCCGAGCACCCAGGCACCGAGCCGGCGAATCTCGCCCAGGCCCGCACCCTTCAGGTCACGCCGGAACCGCAGAGGTACGCCGACCCGCCGCAGAGCCGGAATCAGGATCAGGGCCTGCGCGGCGATGCCGAGGGTGGTCCCGACCCCCAGTAAATAGATCTCGGCGGTCGTGATAGTGCCGGGGGTGAGCGGACCGGCCCCCCGGATCGCGATGAACAGGAACCCGACAGCGATCACGATCAGGTTGTTCAGTACCGGCGCCCAGGCCGGCGGCCCGAAGGCGTTTCGGGTGTTCAGGATAGATGTCGCTACCGCACCGATCCCGTAGAAGATGATCTCCAGCAGCAGAATTCGGGCCAGCGTGTTGGCCAACGCGACCTGGTCGGTGTCACCGCGGATGCCGTACGCCCAGGTCAGCACCGGGGCAGCGATCACCGCCAGCGCCGTCCCGACGACGACCAACAGGGTGATCAGGCTCAGCAGCCGTTGTGCGTAGGCGACCCCGCCGTCGGCGTCATGCTCCTGGGCGCGGACCAGCAGCGGTACGACCACCGAGGTGAGCACCCCGCCGATGAGCAGCTCGTAGATGATGTTGGGCAGGATGTTCGCCGTCGTGTAGGCATCGCCGACGAGGCCGAAGCCGATGGCTGCCGCGAGAACAGCTGCCTTGAGCGCCCCGGTGACCCTGGAGATGGCCGTGGCCACCGCCATCGTTCCGGCGGCGCGCAGCAGCCGCGGCCCGGCGGAGGCCGGCGCCTCCCGCTCGTCGGCGGGAGCCGGGATGGTCGTTGTCAGCGACTCGCCCGGCAGGGACTCCGGGGCCTCCACCTGCCAGGACCGAAGCGGCCTCGGCGGCGGTACCGGAGGCGGGTACTGCGGAACCTCGTCGGCGGCCGCGGAAGGCGTAAGGGGGGATCCGGGCCCAGTGCCGGCGGACGGTGGGGACGGGTGTGCGGACGGCGGGATGGGTGTCGGCACGGGTGGCAGCCCCGAAGGTAGGGAGGACAGCAAGTGAGTGGCTGTGGGATCCGGGTCGGGGGCGGATTCGGATCCGCCCGGTTGTGTTGTCATACCGGGCTTTTCCGGGGCGGGTCGACGAAGACGGGCTGGCGGATCGGCCCGGTGTCGCCGGCAACTGGGAGCTTGGAGCCGGTCGTATCGTCGTCTGGTGCGGAGCTTCGGCGCCGCCGCCAGTATTTGACCGAGCGGCGGGCGAACAGCAGGACCAGCAGGGCGCCTGCCCCGAACGTGATCGCCAGGGCCACCGGTCCGTACACCGTGCTCTGGACCTGCAGTTGGACCGGGGCCCCCAGGGCGCCTCCGGCCGGAGTGCTGACCGTTGCGATCACCGTGAAACTTCCCGAACGCTCCACGTTGGCCGGGATCGAGATGATCGTGTTCGTCTGGGCCGGCAACTCCTGAACCATGTTGGTCGTGGTAACACCCGGTGCCCCGCGCGGTGCCAGCGCAACTCCCACCCGGACCGGGAAGGGGTTGTTGTTGACCACAGTGAGAACCAGCGGCGCGTCGGCCGAGGCGAGGCTGTAGGTGCCGTTGGCCGGCGGGACGATTCCGACCGTGGCACGCAGGGCGGTGACAGCGGCTACGGCGTCGAGCACAGCGGCTTGGCCGGGTAGGAGGTTCGGCCCGCGATTACCCGTGGCGGCGCGCGCCAGAGCCCGGTCGAGGAACAGCAGGTCGGTGTCCGGGTCGCTCATGGCGCTGGCGAAGTCGTCGCGTGCCCGCATGGCATCGAGCAGCGCGGTCAGTTGCGGCCCCGGTATCACGTTGGTGTTGGGGGCCGGGGAGATCAGCGTACGAGTGGCCGGCTCGGCTACCGCCGCGGCGAGGTCGGCGAGCAGCTCAGTGCCCAGCCACGGTTGACCGGAGCTGGCATTCAGCATCAGCCCGGCGGTTGCCGGTTCGAAGTCACGCGGCGCAGCGATCAGGAGGTGCCGGTCCCGGGTCGGAGCCTCGGCGGCGATGACGACCAGTTCGGCCAGGAAACGCTGCTCGGTCAACGCCCCTCGGCCCGGCTCGGAGGTGTCCACCCTCGACAGGCCACTGAGCACATGATCGGCGGTCAGCGCACTGATCGGTCCGGACAGCGTCTGGATCGTGCTGACCGCGTCGAGGGTCGGGCCGTCCGGCTGCGCGACGAAGGTGAGCGTTTCGTCCGCGACGACCTGGGTGGCTCCGTGCTCGGCCAGCATGTCCAGAACGGCTGGGTCTGCCGCGCCCCCGCTCAGCGGCCAGGCGAACCGGAGATCGGGTGCGACGCCCAGGATCTCTTCGACCAGATCGCCGGGCGACGCGTCGGGTAGCAACCGCTCGACTGCCGCGCCCTGACCTTGGGAGATGAACGTGGCCAGGTCCGGGTCGGCGTACGGCAGGGAGATGACCGGCAGCCGGGCGGCGAGCGCGCCGAGCCGAGCCAGCCAGGTGGCGGCCTCGGCACTCCCGACGGAGGAGGTCTGCTGCTGGCCGTCGAGGAACAACTGGTAGGCACCGCCAGCCAGAACCCGCACCGCTTCGAGCAGTTCGGGATCGACCGCAAGTGTCACCGGTCGCGGTCGCGCGGCCGAACCGTTGGGCGCGGGCGAGCCTTCGAGCGCCGACAGGGCTTGGTCCAACCGGCCACCAGGACTCAGCGAGGTGACCAGGCTGGTCCCGGTGAAGACGCCGGCGGCGTTGCGTTCTGGCGGCGCAACCAGCGGCCACAGCCAGGACAACTGGGTCGTGGCGGTCGGCGGCCGGCTGAGGTAGGGCAACAGGACCACCTGCTCCCCGACCCGGCTCTCCGGATCCGATCCGGCTCGGCCATTGACGTTGATCAGCAGCGGATAGGCGCCGCTGCTGGTCAGCCCCAGCGCCTCTGGCGTGGTCGTGTACGTGAACGGCAGCACACCCTTGGCCGCCAATGGCTCGGGCAGCGCCTGGAAGGTGGTTCTCGAATCATTGACCTCCACCGGGTCGGAGTCGTTGTCGGCCAGGTCGGAGCGGGTCTGGAGTACGGCGCCGCGCTGCAGCCGTACCGTCAGATCGGTGATCGGGGTGTCGATCGTGTTCATCAGGACCGCATCGACCTCGATCTCGGTACCGGGGGCGCTGATCCTCGGGTTGATCCCCACGATGGCGATCTCCACCGGGCGGTCCCCCGGAGCGGCTTGAGCCGGCGGCGCCATCCCCAGTGCCACGACCAACTGCCCGGCGATCAACAGCAGCACCAGCGCGATCGAAGAGCCGGCCCAGCGCAGGGAGTGCGGCAACTTCACGCGGGGTCTACCGCCGAGGTCACGCGGTGTCCGCGAGCAGGCGAGGTGCCCGCTCGGCGAGGGCCCGTTCGTCGGCGTAGGCCAGCCGCGCCGCGAGATCCTCGAGCGGAACCCAGGCCACCTCGTTGACCTCGATGTCCTCGTCGGACAGCGCTCCTCCCACCGCCCGCAGCAGGAAGTGATGAACGGTCTTGTGCACGCGTCGACCGTCGGCGACGAACCAGAAATCGATCACCCCCAGAGGCGCGAGGATCTCCCCAACGATGCCGGTCTCCTCGGCAACCTCGCGGACGGCCGCGTCCTCAGGGGACTCGCCGGACTCGATGTGCCCCTTGGGCAGCGACCACAGCAGACGGCCCCTGCGGTCGATCCGTCCGATCAGCGCGGCGGCCGGAACATCACGGTCGGCGTCCACGACGAGCCCGCCGGCCGAGGTCTCATCGACACGGCGCAGCCGGCGCGCGGGTCGAGTCGACTTGCCACGGCTGGGCATTGGTCGAGGGTAGCGCGACGGCCCGGACCACCTCGGTACGTCGCCTGGTCCCCGTCACCGGGCCGGTCGGCTGGCCGGACGGACTACCCTGGCC
>JALZDV010000334.1 GCA_030862345.1 Actinomycetota bacterium
ATGGTGAACGTGGGGCGCGCCGCTGCTGCCGGCTCGGCCGAGGCAGCGGAGGCTGGGAGAAGTGCAGTGAGCAGCGCGCCCACCGCGACGACGACACTTGCCTTGCCGATGGTGGACCGTAGAGCCCGCATGGCGCCCTTCTGAGCCTGGAAGGAAACTCTGAGTAGTGCTCCGACTACGCAGAGGTTAAACCGTCCACTGGATCAATTGCGAGTCGCAGAGTGCAGCCCGCAGCAGATTTGATCGATGCGTCGGTCGGAGGCTGCTTCTACTCTGCGACTCATGACTGTTGACTGCGCAGCCCCCAGCCGGGACCGACCGGTGATGCCGGGGGGCTATGGGATCCCCACGAGTTCCGAAGGCCTGCTTTCCTGGTCGCAGGTGGAGGAGCGGCTGATCGCTGCTCAGCACTATTGGATGGCGACGGTACGACCCGATGGCAGCCCGCACGTCGTGCCTCGTTGGGGTGTCTGGTTGGCTGGTCGATTCTTCTACGACGGGTCACCCACCACGCGTCATGCTCGCAATCTCGCCGAGAACCCGGCATGCACGCTCAACCTGGAGAGCGGGACCGAGGTGGTGATCGTCGAGGGCGTCTCCGAGCCGACCAGGGCACCGGCCGACGGTCTGGGCGCCCAGCTGTCCATCGCCTTCCAGAAGTACCACGACCTCGGCTACGCACCCGGCCCGGAGTCCTGGGTCGACGGCGGTGGGTTGATGGTGCTGACGCCGCGGATAGCGATGGCCTGGTTCGCCTTCCCCAAGGACTGCACTCGCTTTCAATTTGGTGCCTGAGGCGGAAGACGCTCAGATGGAGGCCAACCAGTTCTCCAACAGGGTGGCGCCGGCATCCCCGGACTTCTCGGGATGGAATTGGGTGGCTGACAACGCGCCGTTCTCGACCGCCGCGACGAATGCCTCACCGTGCTCGGCCCAGGTCACGATCGGTGGCCGAAAGGGTGCTCCTGACTCGACCGGAAAGGACCGCGCCGCGTAACTGTGGACGAAATAGAAGCGTTCCTCTTCCACGCCCGCGAACAATCGCGAATCCGGTGGTGGCGCAACGGTGTTCCAGCCCATGTGCGGGACAACCGGCGCGTGCAAGCGGTCGACGGTGCCGGGCCATTGGTGGCAGCCGTCGGTCTGCGCGCTGCCCTCGACGCCGCGCTCGAAGAGCACCTGCATCCCCACACAGATGCCGAGCACCGGCCGTCCCCCGGCCAGCCGCTGGTCGATTATCCGAGGTCCGTCCACCCGATGCAGGCCGCGCATGCATGAGGCGAATGCGCCAACTCCCGGTACGGCCAGCCCGTCACACTCGAGCGCGGCCGATCGATCTGCGGTCACCGACACCTCGGCACCAGCCCGCTCCAGCGCTCGTTGCGCGGAGCGCAGGTTGCCACTGCCGTAGTCGAGGATCACGACGCGTGGCCGGTGCCCGGTCAGCGCACTCACCCCTCCCCCAGTTGCAGGACGCCCGCAGCGACAAGATAGATCGCGAGCAGGACAAGGACGGCGGACATCGCCATTCTGGTGACGGCCCCGGCGTTATGCAGCTTGGCAACCGAGTACGCACCACCTAGCAGGAAGCCACCCGCCGCGATCAGGACGACGCCGAAGTTCACAACCTGCCCTTGGTGCTGGGCACCGCACCGACCCGCGGGTCCAGGGCAACGGCAGTGCGCAGCGCGCGGGCCACTGCTTTGAACTGTCCCTCGACGATGTGATGAGCATCGCGCCCGGCCTGCAGCACCCGGATGTGCAGGGTGATCCGGGCGGAGAAGGCGAAGGACTCGAAGACGTGCGCTGTCAGGCTGGTCGGGTAGTCCGCTCCGATCATCGCCGCCATGTTCTCCGGCTCGACATGCACCACATATGGCCGGCCGGACAGGTCCACCGCCGCCTGGACGAGGACCTCGTCCATCGGGACCAGCGCGTCGCCGTACCGGGTGATCCCCACCTTGTCGCCCAGGGCTTCGGCGAAGGCCACGCCGAGCGCGATGGCCACATCCTCCACCGTGTGATGGGAGTCGACATGCAGGTCACCTTCGGCATGCACCGTCAGGTCGATCAGACTGTGCTTGGCCAACGCGGTCAGCATGTGGTCGTAGAACCCGACGCCGGTTGTGATGTCGGAGTGCCCGGTCCCGTCCAGGTTGACTTCGACGACGAGCTTGGTCTCGGATGTCGCCCGCTCGACCCGAGCTGTGCGGTTCATGACGGGAATTGTCCCCCATCGTCGGACCCTGCCGACATTGCCGCACGCCAGGAGCGCAGAGCAGCCAGCAGGGCGTCGGTCTCCTCGGGGGTCCCGGCGGTGATTCGCAGGTATCCAGGGATGTCGAGATCGCGAACGAGAACCCCCATCTCCAGGAGTGCTCGCCAGGCCGCACAGGAGTCCGGAAACCCTCCGACGAACACGAAGTTTGCATCGCTGGGCACGGCGGTCAGGCCCAAGCCCGGCAGTGCTGCGGTGATTCGGTCCCGCTGGGCACACACCGCGCGCACAGTTGCCAGGAGCGGATCGCGGTAGGACAGGGCCACTCGTGCGACGGTCTGGGTCAGCGTTGACAGGTGATAGGGCAGCCGCACCAGCTGCACGGCCTCGACGACGCGCGGATCACCGGCGAGATATCCCAGGCGCAGGCCCGCCATGCCGAAAGCCTTGGACATCGTCCTAGTCACGACGAGGCGTTCCCGGCCGGGCAGCAGCTGCAGGGCACTGGGCGTACCGGGTCGGGCGAACTCCGCGTACGCCTCGTCCACGATCACCATGCCCGTCGACTCGCCGTACACCGCTCGGATGAGCCCCAGACTCACTGCCGTGCCGGTCGGGTTGTTCGGCGAGGTCACGAAGACGACATCTGGTCGCAGCCGGCGGACGGCCGCTACCGCAGCGTCCGGATCGATCCGGAAGTCCGCCTCGCGCGGGCCGTCGTGCCACATCGTCCCCGTGCCCAGGCTGATCAAGGGATGCATCGAGTACGACGGGGTGAAGCCCAGCGCGCTGCGGCCGGCACCGCCGAATGCCTGCAAGATCTGCTGCAGGATCTCGTTGGACCCGTTGGCCGCCCATACCTGCGCGGGTGTCAGGTCGTGGCCGAGGTAGTCGGCGAGCTCAGCCCGCAGCGCAAGGGCATCCCGGTCGGGATATCGGTTGAGCCCACCTGCCGCTCGACCCACTGCCGTCGCGATCGCCTCAGGAAGTCCCTCCGGCAGCGGCCAGTTGTTCTCATTGGTGTTCAACCGGACAGCCACGTCGCTCTGCGGTGCGCCGTACGGGGACCGGCCACGCAACTCGGGCCGGATGGGCAGTCCCGAGCTCACCGTTCTCGCTCGCGAACGGCGGCCGCGTGGGCAGGCAGATCCTCTGCGTGGGCCAGAGCATCGATGAAGGCTGCCGCTTGCGCCAACGCGGCCCGGTCGTAGTCCACGACGTGGACGCCACGCAGGAAGGACTGGACGGACAGCCCGGAGGAGTGCCTGGCGCACCCGCCCGTGGGCAGGACGTGATTCGACCCGGCGCAGTAGTCACCGAGGGAGACCGGCGACCAAGGGCCGACGAAGATCGCTCCGGCGTTCCGAACCCGCAGGGCCACCGCACGTGCGTCCCGAGTATGGACCTCGAGGTGCTCAGCTGCGTAGGCATCGACCACCGCCAGCCCGGCATCGAGATCATCGACCAGAACGACGCCCGATTGCGCTCCGGTCAGGGCCGCAGTGATCCGTTGGGTGTGCTTGGTGGCCGCCACGTAATCCGGCAGCAGGCCGTCGACGGCGTCGGCCAGTGCCTGGCTCGTCGTCACCAGCACGGCACCGGCTAGCGGATCATGCTCGGCCTGGCTGATCAGGTCAGCGGTCACATGCCCGGGATCGGCGCTGTCGTCAGCGAGGATGGCAACCTCGGTCGGCCCAGCCTCGGAATCGATCCCGACCTGCCCGCGAAGCAGCCGCTTGGCGGCCGTCGTATAGATGTTTCCCGGACCGGTCACCAGATCGACCGGCTCGCAGGGTCCTGCGCCATAGGCGAAAGTGGCGATCGCCTGTGCACCGCCGACCGCGTAGACCTCGGTCACGCCGAGCAGGGAACAGGCCGCCAGTACTCCGGGGTCGGGTGCGCCGCCGTGCGCCCGCTGGGGGGGTGTGGCCACGGCGATCGACTGGACGCCGGCGATCTGGGCCGGAACCACATTCATGATCACGCTGGACAGCAACGGTGCCAGGCCACCGGGAACGTAGAGCCCGACCCTGCCCACCGCGACCCAGCGCTGCGTGATGCTCCCGCCGGGAACCACCTCGGTGGTGACGTCTGCGCGCCGCTGGTCGACATGCACGCGGCGAACCCGCTCGACCGCCTCCACCAGTGCCGAACGCAGATCCGTCGAGCAGTCGTGCAGAGCGGCATCGAGGGACGCCTGCGGAACGGCTAGCGACTCCAGGCGTACGCCGTCGAGTCGTTCGGTGATCTCGAGCACCGCAGCCTCCCCCCGCAGGCGCACGTCCGCACACAACGGTGCGACGATCGCTAGTGCCGCCTCGACATCCATGTCGGCACGGGCTAGCAGACCGGCAAGCGCACGGCGCGTCGGCAGCACGTCGCCCCGCAGGTCCAGCCGGTTCAACATGTGGTGATCTCCTCGGCGACTCGCGGGGCCCGGTGCCAGGGTAATGAGCCGACCATTCCGACTCCGTCACCGCGGCCGCACCCGGCACTACGCTGGTGTCCGTGCGGATCGTAGTGACGGATACATCGAAGAGATGATGCAGAGCGACACGATCCCGCTCTTTCCACTGGGAAGTCCGCTCTTTCCCGGCGTCGTGCTGCCGCTACACATCTTCGAGGAGCGCTACCGGCTCCTGGTCCAAGATCTGCTCACCCTGCCCGAGGGAACCCCTCGCCGCTTCGGGGTGGTGGCGATCAAGCAGGGCTGGGAAGTAGGTGGCGGGGCGTTTGGAAATGCAGATCCAGCCCTCTACGACGTGGGCTGCGCAGCCGTAGTGCGGGCGATCAGCGGGCGCGACGACGGCCGCTTCGATCTGGTGACGGTGGGCACCGACCGCTTTCGGATCCTGAAGCTGCACCGTGATCTGAGCCCATATCTACAGGCGGACGTCGAGTGGCTGCCGGGTCCGGACACCGATGCCGATACCCGACCGGAGGCTGCCGCACTCAGCGACGTCGTCGGCCAGTTGTTTCTCCGCTACATCTCGCAGGTGGCATCGCTGCACGGGACTGAGATCGAGCTTCCGAATCTGCCGGAGAGCCCACGTGAGCTGTCCTACCTCGTGGCAGCGGGTGCCCTGCTCACGGCTGAGGATCGCCAGGTGCTGCTGGTCGAAGACCTGACGGCTGCACGGCTCGCGGCACAGTCACATCTGTTGCGTAGGGAGCTGACGGTCCTGGCGGCGCTGCGAGCGGTCCCCGTCCCGATCCTGCAACTGGCCGTTCCCTCGAGCCTGAACTGAGCCGGTCCAGGTGACCGCGCTGCAGGTCATCCCTGGGCGCGAAGGACACCAGAATCAGGTAGCAGAGGGTGGCCAGGAAGGCGCCGATGACAAGTACGGGAGCCGCCCGCAACTGCAGCGGCGGGGCGAGGATCGCGCCGATCTGTGCTGCCTGCTCCTCCGACGGTCCGCCGCCCACCAACTCTCCGACCTGCCATGCGATCACTGAGGCGAGCACCATCCCGGCAGCCAGCCCGATGAGGATGCTCACGCCGCGGACCCGGACGAACCGCCACACCAGACCCGCCACTGCCACGCCCAGAATGCCGGTGAGAATGGTCAGCCAGGCATCCGCACCGATCAAGGCCTCGGATTGTGGCTCGACGGCCTGGAAACCCCCGTCGACGACTTCGTAGGCCCGCCGGGGAGCCAGGGCCAGCCAGACCAGCCCGACCGGGACTCCCGCCGCGGCCAGGGCGGCCACGAGCCGCGAGGCCGATCGTAGCTGCGCCCGGTTGGTCCCGATCGCGATCGCGCGCCAGCGCAGCGGCACCGGTGCCGGTGCCGGTGCCGGGTGGTCTGGCTGCCACCTACTGTGCGGTTCAGTAGTCGACGCCTGGACACGTGCGGACGCCTCGCGGTCCGCGCTCACCGCTGGCTGGTGACCGATTGCTGTCTGCGTTGACGCAGGACGTGCTCCACGAGTTCGATCAAGGTCTGCTTCACCGCTTCGCGCTGACGCGCGTCGGTCAACAGAACGGGCACGGCTGGGTCGATCGACAGCGCCTCGCGGACGTCCTCGGCTCGGTGCCGGGCAACGCCGTCGAAGCAGTTCACAGCGACCACGTAGGACAGGCCACGGTCCTCAACGAAGTCCACGGCGGCGAAACAGTCAGCCAGGCGTCGGGTGTCGACCAGGACTATGACCCCGATGGCACCGCGCATCAGGTCGTCCCACATGAACCAGAATCGGTGCTGCCCAGGAGTTCCGAACAGATAGAGGATCAGCTCCTCGCCCAACGACACGCGGCCGAAGTCCATCGCGACCGTGGTTGTCCCTTTGTCCGGCGTTGCGCCCAAGTCGTCCAAGCCCGCCGAGGCCTCGGTCATCAGCGCCTCGGTTCGCAGTGGCTTGATCTCCGAGACCGCCCCCACAAAAGTCGTCTTACCAACCCCGAACCCGCCGGCGACCACGATCTTCGCCGATGAACGGGCAGCCGGACCCGGGTCGGGCGGACGCGGTCCCGGCCGACCGGACATCGCGGTCTGGGCCTGGCGCGGCCAGACCGGTCCGGTCGGTTGCGTCGCGGGACCTCCGCGCGAGCCCTCAGAGCTGCCGAAGTCCACTGAGCACCTTCTCCAGGAGCGCGACCTCGGGTTGACCGGTCTCGTCACCTGCGGTGGTGTGAACCGACACCAGTCCGATTCTTGCCATGTCCCCCAACAGCACCCGCGCGACGCCCAGCGGCAGTGCTAATCGAGCGGCAACCTCAGCCACCGATTGCACCTGCACACAGAGTTCGGCGATCGGACGATGCTCCGGATTCAGCTGGAAATCGCCGCTCGCGGCACCCTCTGTGGTCGTGACAAGAGCTTCGATCGGTAAGTCGTAGTCCGACCGCGTCCGACCGCGCGTCCGGGCATAGGGCCGGACGAACGGGACCGCGTCGTCGGAGGGCAGGTCCATCAGACACCGCTCACGGCCTTCTCCTACCCGGCGATCTCGCGAAGCTGTGAGCGTAGCGCCGGGGTCAGCACTTGCCCGGCTCGATCGACCAGCAACGCCATTTCGTATCCGATCAGGCCGAGATCGCAGTCCGGGGCGGCGAGGACGGCCAGGCACGAACCGTCGGAGATGGACATCAACAGCATTGCGCCGCGCTCCATCTCGACCGCGGTCTGGACGACCTCCCCACCGTCGAAACAACTGGATGCGCCGATCGTCAAACTGATCAATCCAGATGTGACAGCGGCCAACTGATCCGCGCGGTCCCTGGGCAGCGCCCTGGATGAGGTCAGGAGAAGACCGTCCGAAGAGACCACGACGGCATGCGCAACGCCCGGTACGCGTTCGGCGAAGTTGCTGACCAACCAACCGAACTGCCCGGGATGGGTTGCCGACTGTTGATACTCGGTCGTCACTGCATCTCCAAAGTTCCGGCCACTGGCATAGTCATTGCCGCTCCTGGGACGACGGCAGCTCGCCGTGGCGGCCCATCCCGTTGCGTGTCTGGGCACTGCCCGATCGCTCTGAGTCTTCAATCGGAGAGGAGTGCCGGCCCCGGCGGGTTCCGCGCTGGTAGCTGCTCAAATTCCCTCGGACCCGTTCGGCGTCTCTGAGCGGGGTCACGTTGTTCACCCTGCCGGCGGCGGGAACGTAGTCAGCACTCGACCGGGAGGTGGCCCCAGGAACCAAGTTAGCCCGTGGACGACGTCGTGGCAGTCCAGCCGTGGTGATTCCCGCCTCGACCGGAGTGCGCAACTGCTCGACTGCCTGCCAGCCTTCGTCGGCCGCAGAACCGAAGTCCGACGCGAGTTCCGGTTCCGGACCGGGAGCATGGCCGGCCCCAGAATCCGGCTGATCGGTACCGAGGACCCCCGGCCACTGGCGGAACCAGGCCGAGCGCATCTCCTGGAAGATCGGTGTCGCCTCCCCAGGCTCCGGGCTGAAAGTTTTCCCTGGTGACGGACTGGGGAAGAAGTCGGTTGACTGCCCGTCGCTGGGCACGGTGGCTGTGAACAGGTCCTGCGTCGGCTCGGTACCTGCCGGACCGTTGCCCGACGGGTTCAGAGTGGAGGCGGCGGCCACCGCGAAAAGTGGATTGCTGCCTGGCGCGCTGGACAGCGAGCCGTTGCCCGTCGGCACCGGACTGCCATTGCGGGTCTCAGCCGGCGCGAGATTGGGCGGCGCGGCTGGGACGAGCGGCACGTTGCGCGCGGCATCCCACAGGGACCCGGTCTTGGCGGGACTGCTGGATCCGTTGTCCGCCCCGACCTGAGCCGACGGGGCAGGCGCCGCTGCTCGCGTCGGGTCCGGAGTGAGCAGTCCACTGGGCACCGAGATGACGGCAGTCAGACCGCCAGCGTCTGCGGTGGCCCGCATTCGGACGATGATTCCGTGTCGCGCGGCCAGCCGGCCAACCACGAACAGGCCCATATGCCGGGAGATCGACACGTCGACCATCGGGGGAACGGCCAGCCGCTCGTTGATCGCGTTGCGTTGGGTGGCCGACATCCCGACACCGGTGTCGCGGATCTCGATGACCAGGCTGCCGTCCGGTTGGACTGAACTCGCGAGTACCACCTGCGCCTCTTTCGGCGAGAAGTTCGTGGCGTTGTCGAGTAGTTCCGCGGTCAGGTGCACGAGGTCGTTGACGGCGATGCCCTCCACGGCGGCGTCTGGGACGCTCTCGATCGTGATGCGCTGGTACTCCTCGATCTCGGAGATGGCGCCACGCAGGATGTCCAGCACCGATCGTGGCCTCCCGGCCCGCTGGCGGGTCTCAGAACCGGCGAGCACCAGCAGGTTCTCATTGTTGCGACGCATGCGGGTGGCCAGGTGGTCCAGGCGGAACAGCTCTCCGAGAGCTTCGGGGTCGCGCTCCCCGCTCTCCAGCGAGTCAATGATCCGCAGTTGGCGTTCGACCATGCTCTGGCTGCGCCGGGACAGGTTCACGAACATGTCGTTGACGGTGCTGCGCATCATCGCCTGTTCGGTGGCCAGGCGTACGGCTTCTCGGTGAACCTCGTCGAAGGCCCGAGCGACCTGGCCGATGTCCTCGCCGGTATGCACTGCCATCGGTTCGGGGGCGACGTCGTCCTTCCACCCGCCGGGTCGACGCAGCCGTTCGACCAGTGCCGGCAGGCGTCGCTGTGCCACGTCGAGCGCGCTGGTGCGCAGGGCAGACAACGGCCCCAGCACCGACCGAGCGACCAGGACCAGCACGATCAAGGTGAACAGCAGCAGCAGCGCGACGATGGACGCGTCGCGGATTGCGGTGGTGACCGCGGTGTCGCTGGCCTCTGCGGTCCGAGCCTGCAGGTCGTCGCTGAGGGACGACTCCACCTGCAGGAGCATGTCGCCGACGGCGGAGGCGGTCTGGTCCCACTCCTCGGCGATGGTCTCGAGAGCGATGAACGTCGGCCACTCACCCAATCCGATGAGCAGCAGGCGTTCCCGGTTGGACACCGCCGCTCCGCGATAGGTGCTGAAATAGACCTGCCGCTCGGCCGAGGGCACCGATTCGGAGAAGTTGCGAATGGCGGAATCGAAGGCCGCCTCGGTACTGCGGAGTTGGGATTCCTGGACCGAGGTCATCAGGTTGCCGAGACTGGCGGCCAGGAGCACCGCATGCTGCACCGAGAGTTGCTCCTTGGCCTCGGCCAGGTAGGAAATGCCCGTGGCTAGGTCGTCGGAATCCGCCGCAGTTCCGGCGAGCGCTGTCCGGTTGAATCTGAGCAGGGCGGCGATGACCTCGCGATAGCGGCTGATGACGACATCGACGGCGGTGCCCGGTACCGCGGCCCGCTCGCGAACAACCTCCAACGTGTCGATGCGCCGCAGCGCATCCCCGTAGGCCGAGCCGGGCGCATCCGCCAGACCGTCCGGTGTCGCTTCGAGATCACGCATCTCGGCGACATCGGCATCCACCTGCTGGATCTGTTCCTCGAGCCGGACCCGCTGCTCTCCCGCTCCGGTGGCCGCCGCCGCTGCGGCGAGATGTCGCTCGGTCTGCAACGACTCGATGACGGTCGCCACCCGTTCGACGAGGGCCACTTGACGCTGCACGGCACCGAGAACCTGAATCTCGCCCACCGAGGAGGCGACCCGCAGGCCACCCAGGACGCCGGCGAGAACCAAGGGGATGACTAGTAGAACGACCAGCCTGGACCGCAAGCGCCAGTTCCGCAGTCGCCACCTGCCCTTGCTCGGAGAGACCGTGCTGGCTGGGGTCTGCGCATGAAAGCGGGTTCCTACCGCCTTACCGCCATATATGCTCGGCGCCCGACCACCAGAGGAGGGGGAGGTAGGTGGTCTGGCCCCGCTCGTCGGACCATGCGGAAATCGAGCCGCGACCGGTTGCTGGACCGGCGCAACGGACTTGTCGCCTTCGGAAGTTGGTCGTTGTTCGTTCCCCGCCGTCGGGCGGGTGCGCTTGACTGGGGGGCCGGGCACGGGTTGAGGCTACCCAGTAACCAGCCTGCTCCCGAACGATCACGCCCAGAATTCTTTGATCCGGTTGGCCGTGAGCCGGAAGCAGGGCTCTTCGGGATCGGCTACATCAGTGCCACGCTGGCCGGTCCGAGCAGCGCCTTTATCTCCCCCATCAGCGAGGCGCTGGGACTGACCCGTAGTGCCTGATCCAAGCGGAGCACTGTCTCGCGACCGCCGTTGATCAGCCGGAGGCGCACCTCGGTCGTACCGGGGTGGGTCCCGAGGACCTCACGAAGACGCGCCACGATCGGGGGGGTACAGCGAGTCGCGGCCATCGATACCATCACCGGTCCGCGCGGCACCTGATTCACGTCCGGGACGCTGATCTCCTGAACAATGATCTTGGGAGTGTCTTCGCGGCGATCGACTCGGCCGCGCACGGTCAGGATGGCGTCGTTCGCCAGATCCAGGCTGACCTTGCCATAGGTCTGCGGGAAAACCATCAGGTCGATGGCGCCACCCATGTCCTCCAGGTTCGCCGATGCCATCGGAGCACCGGCCCGTGTCGTACGCAGGGTCAACCCGGACAGCAGGCCGGCAATGGTGACGAAGGCACCGTCCTCGATCTGACCGGTCACGATGTCGGCGATCTTCACCTCGGCGTGGGCGGCCAGCACGTGTTCGAGTCCGAGCAACGGATGATCGGACACGTACAGGCCGAGCATGTCGCGTTCGAAGGCCAGTCGTTCGCGCTTGTCCCAATCGGCCGTGGGAACCGGCAGGTCCATCATGGCTGCGTTCGAACCGGCGTCGTCCAGGACGCCGGCGAACAGATCGAACTGGCCGACCGCCTCGGCACGCTTGACGTCCAAGATCATGTCAACGGCCTGGGCGTGCACAGTCAACAATCCCTGTCTTGAATGCCCCAGGGAGTCGAAGGCACCGGCCTTGATCAACGACTCCAGCACCTTCTTGTTGCACACCACGGCATCGACCTTGCGGAGAAAATCGAAGAAATCGCCGAATTCTCCGGATTCCTCGCGAGCCCGCTCGATGCAGGTGACCACGTTGCGACCGACGTTGCGGATCGCGCCCAACCCGAACCGGATGTCGCCCCCGACCGGGGCGAAGTCAGCGGTGGAGGAGTTCACATCGGGGGGCAGAACCGTGATGCCCATCCGCCGGCACTCGCCGAGGTAGACCGCCATCCGATCCTTGTCGTCGCGCATCGCGGTGAGCAGCGCGGACATGTAGGCCGCCGGATAGTTGGCTTTGAGATAGGCGGTCCAGTAGGAGACCAAGCCGTATCCAGCGGTATGCGACTTGTTGAAGGCATAGTCGGAGAAGGGCAGCAGGATGTCCCACAGGGCGGTGATCGCCTGCTCGGCATAGCCGTTGGCCCGCGCACCGGAATAGAAGGACACCTTTCGCGCGTCCAGTTCCGACTTCTTCTTCTTGCTCATTGCCCGGCGGAGTAGGTCCGCCTCGCCCAAGCTGTAGCCCGAGATCTTCTGCGCGATGGCCAGGACCTGCTCCTGGAAGACGATCAGGCCGTAGGTCTCGTCGAGGATGTCGGCCAGCGGCTCGGCGAGTTCGGGGTGGATGGCCGCGACGTCCTGTCGCTTGTTCTTGCGGTCGGCGTAGTCGTTGTGCGCATTGGCACCCATCGGTCCCGGCCGGTAGAGCGCGAGAACGGCAGCGATGTCGACGAACGAGTCCGGCCGCAGCGAACGCAGCAGCGCCCGCATCGGCGCGCCGTCGAGCTGGAAGACCCCAAGGGTGTCCCCCCGGCTCAGCAACTCATAGGTCGGCTTGTCGTCCAGGGCGAGGGTCGACAGGTCAAGCGTCGGTCCGCCGGCGGCGGAGATCGCGTTGAC
>JALZDV010000234.1 GCA_030862345.1 Actinomycetota bacterium
CGGTCGCTGGCCGGTTAGCTTTCCGGGTCGGGCGGGGGGCCGTCCTCGTGTTGAGCCAGGAAGCGTTCGACTTGGGCACCTATGTCCTCGGCCGACAGCGTCGACAGTTCGGCGATGCCGGTATCCCCATCCTCGGTGGTCAAGGCGTCGAATTGACGTTCCAGGGTCGAGACGACGCGGGCGATCTCCTCGTTGCCCGCCAGCTGTCCATCTGCGGCGGCGATCACCCGGGTTCCTGCCTCGATCAGGTCACCCAACGGAAGCGAGAGGCCCGTCGACGCGGCGGTCGCTTCGAGCAGCGCGGCCGATGCCGCCGGGTAGTCGGACTCGGCCAGGTAGTACGGCACGTGCGCGGCGAAGCCGAAACCGTCGAGGCCGGCCGCACCCAGCCGGATCTCGAACAGCGCGCCGAGACTGGCCGGCACCGTGACCTTGCCGCGCCAAAGGTTGGTACCGGTGACCAACCCGGAACGGGTGGCATGCGAGGTGACCGTGACGGGCCGGGTGTGCGGCATCGCCATCGGAATGCCCAGCAGGCCGACACTGCGCTGGACGTCGAACCGCGTCACCAGGTCCAGCAGCGCCTCGGTGAATCGATCCCAGAGGAAATCCGGCTCCGGACCGGCCAACAGCAGGAAGCTCGTTCCGTCAGAATCGGTCACCCGGTAGAGCAGTAGTTCCGGGGCGACGTAGTCCTCGTAGTGGTCCTCGGCAAAGGTCAGTCGGGGCCGGCGGCTGCGGTAGTCGATCAGGATGTCGTGGTCGAAGCGGACCACGACTTCGTGCTCCAGACTGTCCAGTAGCTGACCGACCGCCAAGCTGACCGCGGACCCGGCATCGATGAACCCTGGAATGGCTTGCACCAGCGTCGCGGCGCTCAACATGTCAGCACCGGGCTCGAGGCGGTACAGATCACCCGGCTCGATGCTCACGACGCGATGCTCCTCTCGATTGCCGCTCCTGCGCCTGGTCCTTCATTGGCCCAACGGTGTCATGCGTCGCTGATCTGACCGAACCCGAGGGCCAGCGGCCGGGCCCGGGGGACGTCGTCGGCGAAGACGAGAACATCGACATGACTGGAGTCGCGAGCGGAAATGGTGGAACGAATTCCGGCGTCGGACAACACCGCACTCAGGGCCAGCGCCGACTCCCGGGTTCCGGTCGTGGCCACGGGGCGGAGCAGTCCGTGCGCGAACGGAGTGGTCTTGCTGCCGCTGCGCGCGGGTGCGAATGCCCAGCGGATGAACAGGGTCAGGATGACCACGACGACGACTGCTGCGACCGGACCGACCGCGTAGTGCAGGCTGCCCGCATCGACCGGCACGCCTGGCACCTCCTCATTTAGCCCTACGAGCAAAGTTGTCGTGGTTGCGTCAAGTCTGCCATTGCCCTGCTCCCATCGCTCGCGGAGTGTGGCTGGCGCCACTGGCGATCGACCTCCGACAGCCGGACTGCGCACCTACACTCCGACCATGCCCTACCCGTCCAGTGCCGGGGAGCGAGACCGGCCCTGGGTGATCCGGACCTACGCCGGGCATTCATCGGCCAGGGAGTCCAACGCACTGTATCGGCGTAATCTCGGCAAGGGTCAGACCGGCCTCTCGGTCGCCTTCGACCTGCCCACCCAGACCGGGTACGACGCCGACAGCCCGCTGGCTGCTGGCGAGGTCGGCAAAGTCGGCGTTCCGATCGCCCACCTCGGCGACATGCGAGCCCTCTTCGACGGCATACCGCTGGCCACGATGAATACCTCGATGACCATCAACGCGACCGCAATGTGGTTGCTGGCGCTCTACGAAGTCGTCGCCGAGGAGCAAGCCAGAGCCGAGGGCACCGATCCGACCGCGGCGGTCCGGGCACTGACCGGGACCACGCAGAACGACATCATCAAGGAGTACCTGTCCCGCGGGACCTATATCTTCCCGCCGGCGCCGTCACTGCGGTTGATCACGGACATGGTCGCCTACTCGGTCGCCAAGATGCCCAAGTGGAACCCGACCAACATCTGCAGCTATCACCTGCAGGAAGCCGGCGCCACACCGATCCAGGAGATCGCGTACGCCATGTCCACGGCGATCGCCGTGCTCGACGCGGTACGGGACTCCGGTCAGGTCGCGCCGGAGCGGTTCGGCGACGTGGTCGCCAGGATCTCCTTCTTCGTCAACGCCGGCGTGCGCTTCGTCGAGGAGATGTGCAAGATGCGCGCCTTCACCCAACTCTGGGACGAGCTGACCCTCGAGCGGTACGGCATCACCGATCCGCGACATCGCCGTTTCCGGTATGGCGTGCAGGTCAACTCATTGGGCCTGACCGAGGCGCAGCCGGAGAACAATGTGCAGCGGATCGTGTTGGAGATGCTCGCGGTGACTCTCTCTCGGGATGCCCGCGCCCGCGCAGTGCAACTACCGGCCTGGAACGAGGCCCTCGGCTTGCCCCGCCCCTGGGATCAACAGTGGGCGCTGCGCATGCAACAGGTGTTGGCGTACGAGACCGACCTGCTCGACTATGAGGATCTGTTCACCGGCTCGGTCGTCGTGGAGCAGAAGGTGGCCGATCTCGTTGCCGGCGCCAAGGCCGAGATCGCCCGCATCGAGGAGATGGGCGGTGCCATCGCCGCGGTCGAGTCGGGTTACATGAAGAGTGAGATGGTTGCCTCGCTGGCCCAGCGACGGGCCCGGATCGAGAGCGGCGAGGATGTCATCGTCGGCGTCAACCGGTTCGAGACCACCGAGGAGAATCCGCTGCTGGCCGACCTCGACGCGGCGATCATGACCGTGGAACCCGCCGTCGAGCGCGCCGCCCAGGAGTCATTGATCGGCTGGCGTGCGGCGCGGAACGACGCCGAGGTCGAACGGTCCCTCGAAGTGCTGCGGGATGCCGCCAAGACGCAGGACAACCTGATGGTGGCCACGGTCGCCTGTGCACGGGCCGGGGTCACCACCGGGGAGTGGGCCGGGCTGCTGCGGGAGGTCTTCGGTGAGTACCGCGCACCGACCGGGGTTTCCTCGGCCCCGAGCGGTGCCACGCCCAGCCAGGCATTGACCGCCGTCCGCGAGCGGGTTCGGGAGACCGGCGAGGTGCTCGGCTTCAGGCTGCGGATGCTTGTCGGCAAGCCGGGACTCGACGGGCACTCCAACGGCGCCGAGCAGATCGCCGTACGGGCCCGCGATGCCGGCTTCGAGGTGATCTATCAGGGGATCCGTTCAACGCCGGCTCAGATCGTGGCGACCGCGGTCGAGGAGGACGTGCACGTCGTCGGCCTGTCGGTGCTGTCCGGGTCCCATCTCCAAGTCGTGCCGGCGGTCGTCGACGGGTTGCGCGCCCAGGGACTCGACGACGTTCCGGTCGTGGTCGGCGGGATCGTGCCGGATGCTGATGCTCGACGGTTGGCTGAGATCGGGGTGGCCAGGGTGTTTACACCGAAGGACTTCGGGATCAACGACATCATGGACGAGATCGTCAGCGTGATCCGACAAGCGCACCGGCTCGACTGAGCAGGGGCCCAGCCTATGACGGCGCCGGAGCCGGTGATCTCCGTCGTGCCCGCGAACGAAGCGAGCTGGGAAGACCTGCAGACGGTCTTCGGCACGAGCGGCCAGGCGTCCAGGTGCCAGTGCCAACGGTACAAGCTCCGGCCGCGGGAGTCCTTTGCCTCGTTTTCCGCCGAAGAGCGCGCTCACCGGCTGCGCCAGCAGACCGACTGCGGCCAGCGGAACTCGGGCACGACCAGCGGCCTTGTCGCCTACCTCGACAGCGAGCCCGTCGGCTGGTGCGCGGTCGAGCCGCGCACCGCCTACGGGGGCCTGTTAGGCAACAACCGCGTCACCTGGGTGGGTCGCGTGGAGGACAAGAACGACGACAGCGTCTGGGCCGTCACCTGCTTGTTCACCCGGGCGGGTTTCCGCAAGCGCGGCATCAGCCGGGCACTTGCCCGCGCGGCGGTGGACTTCGCCCGCGAGCGCGGCGCCCGGGCCCTCGAGGGCTACGCCACGATCACGAAGAACGTGATCTCAGAAGAACTGCACGTCGGCACCGAAGGCGTGTTCGCCGACGCCGGCTTCACCGACGCCAGCCGCCCGACACCGCGACGCGTCGTGATGCGGGTCGACTCTTGATGCCTTGGTCATGCCGGGCCGAGTACGTCAGCCGCCAGAAGCTCTCTCGACGGCGGCTTCGGCAACGCGTCGACAGCGGGCTTCTGCGTCCGGAATGTCGATGATCTCGGGGACGAACGAGACCTCGATGAGGTCGGCACCGAGCCGGACCAGCGCGACGGTCGCGAAGAACGTGTCCGGTCCGCTCGTGGTCGGTTCGCGGAAGAACAGGACATACTCGTCGCCGATTCCGTTGAGCACACCGGTCGTCCTGACCGCTGTCTCCGAATTGTGTACGTCCGGGCAGAGTTGGGCTTGGAACACCAGGGTGTGCAAGGTACGGGCCGCCGCCAGCGGATCGGCATGCGGCCAGATCAACTCGGTGAACTGTCCGTCGCCGACCCGGAACACAGTGGACGGGTAGCGGACATCCATGAACGTGGGGCCACCGGGTTGCCCGATCGATGTGTCACACAGGACCGGGATCGTCGACCGCGCGCTCACGATGGTCAGCTCTCCAACGACATCTTCACCGATCGCGGCCAGGTCGTCCGCGGTCAGGATTGGCAACGGTGCTCGCCCGTAGTCCGGATCGGACGAGGGCACCTCAAATGGATCGAGTCCTTCGCCGCCCTCGGCCGGCAGGAAGAAGTACCCGAGTCCGGCCAGCATCCGGGGATTGCTCTGGCCCACAAGGTATCCCGAGCCGGATCCGGCGATCAGGCCCACAACGAGCAGTGCCGCAGGCATTGCCGGGCGACGGAGCAGCCTGTCGACCCGTCGCTGCCATGCCGACCGCGGCCGCTGCACGGACTCGATCAGGTCCTCGTCGTGCTGCTCGCTCACCCAGCCAGCATCCTCGAAACTGCAACCCCTGCAATCCGTAGTGCCCGAGCCATGCCGTCCGGTACGGCAACGGCGCCCTCGGGGCTCAGTGCGATTTCGATGAGCTGCCCGCCGACCCGTACGAGGACCACGATGCTCGTCTCCACCAGGCCGGAAGCCGGGTTCAGGCGGCTCACCCTGAACGTCGCGTACTCGTCCCCGATGCCGGCTGCGATGCCCTCGGTCTGCACGGTCAGACCCTCGCCGTTCCGGCAACTGCGGGCCAGCTCGACCGTGCCGCGCAGCGTGGATGCCGCCAACACGTCGAGGTCGGGACCGATCCGCTCGCGCACCGTGGCGTCGACCAGCCGGAAGGCCAGAGAGCGCAGGACGCCGTAACCGACCCCTGGTCCCTGGGGAAACGGCACGGCCTCGGGGGAGCTGACAATCCCGCACAGTCCGTCCAGTCCCGAGCTGCCCTCGAGTGCGGAGGCTCGCGGCAACACGGTTTCGCCTACGCTCGCCAAGTCCTCGATGGTCAGCGAACCGGGGGCCGGCGACAGGACGATGATCGGCTGGTCCTGCTCCAGCGGTGAGCCGTTCGGGTCGATCGGGATGTATCCGGTATCTGGTCCTGGCACGCTGTCAACTCCCAGCGCGGCGGTCTTCTCAGGCCCGTATGCGATTCCGACCAGGAAGCCGGCCGCCAGTCCGAGCATCAAAGTCGCGGGGGGG
>JALZDV010000245.1 GCA_030862345.1 Actinomycetota bacterium
TGCCAGGGCTTTTGGCCGCGTCCCTGAGCACGCCGGACTACGCCGAACCGACCGCTTCCGTTCCGCAGTCCGCGGGGCCCGATCGGGACCAGCTTCGGTTGTTGCGCCGCATCGGCCAGGTGGACCCCACCTCGCTGGATGCCTACCGGGCCGCTGGTGGCTACGCGGCGCTGGCTCGAGCCATGGATCTCGGAGCCGAGGCGGTCCGGGACGAGGTGACCACCAGTGGGCTGATGGGCCGCGGCGGCGCCGCCTTTCCCACCGGTCGCAAGTGGTCTGCCGTCGCCGAACAGCCGGCGCTGCCGCACTATCTGGTCTGCAACGCCGACGAGTCCGAACCCGGGACGTTCAAGGACCGGGTCCTCATGGAAGGTGACCCGTTCGCCCTCATCGAGGCCATGACGATCGCCGCATATGCGACCGGCTGCGCGTACGGCTATCTCTATATCCGCGGCGAATACCCGTTGGCCACGCAGCGACTTGAGTCGGCGATCCATCAGGCGCGTGAAGCGGGATTGCTGGGTGCCGACATCCTGGGTCGCGGATACGGCTTCGAACTCGAACTACGGCGCGGTGCCGGTGCCTACATCTGCGGCGAGGAAACCGCGCTGATCAACTCGATCGAGGGGTACCGGGGGGAGCCGCGGAACAAACCACCGTTCCCCGTCGCGGTCGGCCTGTTCGGCAAGCCGACCGTCATCAACAACGTGGAGACCCTGTTCAACGTTCTGGACATCGTGCTCGACGGCGGCGAGGCCTACGCCGCGGTCGGCACCAAAGATTCCACCGGGACCAAGCTGTTCTGCCTGTCCGGATACGTCGCCAAGCCCGGTGTGTACGAGGTCCCCTTCGGCGCTACCCTGCGCGAGATCTTGGACCTAGCGGGTGGGGTCACCGGTAGTGGCAGGCTGCAAGCGATCATGCTCGGCGGCGCGGCCGGCTCCTTCGTGACCGAGGACGCGCTGGATGTCCCATTGACCTTCGAGGGCACCCGGGAGATCTCAGCCTCCCTCGGGTCCGGGGTGATCTTCGTGTTGGACGATACCGTCGACCTGCTCGACACCCTGACCCGGATCGCGGCGTTCTTCCGGGACGAGTCCTGCGGGCAATGCGTGCCGTGCCGGGTCGGGACCGTACGTCAGGAGGAGGCGCTCGTACGTCTTGGCCGGCCGGCTGTCAACGGGTCGCGCGACGTTGACAAGGCGCTCCTGGCCGACCTCGCAGCGGTCATGGGGAACGCTTCGATCTGCGGGTTGGGTCACACCGCGGCGACGGCTCTCACGTCGGCACTGAAGGCAGGACTGCTGGACAGTACCTTTGAACGCGCCGACACCGTACCGGTGAGCAGCGGAGGCGGTTTCGACGAGACCAAACGGATGGAAGAAAGTAGATGACTGCGGGCACCCGAGCTTCCGAAGAGACGGTCGACGGACCGTCGGACCAGGACAAGGGCGCACTTGCGTCCGGGCATCGCGGACGGCCCGGGAGCGGCGTAGGCACCGCGACGCCACCCGGCCCGCCCGCACGTCGGCGGCTGCCGGTCATCGCCTCGATCTCGCGACTGATCGACATCAAGATAAACGGCAAGAAGGTCCGGGCGCCGGAGGGCTCGACGATCCTGGACGCCTGCCGCGGGATGGGTCTGGACACCCCGACCCTCTGCTATTCGGAGAACCTCGCGCCGGTCAACGCCTGCCGGGTCTGCGTCGTCGAGGTCGAAGGCTCCAGAGTGCTCGTTCCGGCCTGTTCCCGCCGGGTCGAGCCGGACATGGTCGTCAGCACCGACAGCGATCGCGTACGGCACAGCAGGCGGATGGTCCTCGAGTTGCTCGGGTCCTCGGTCGACATGTCGCTGGCCGGTCCGGACGTGCAGCGCTGGAACGAGGAGTATGAGGTCGACGCCCAACGTTACGGTCCGCCGGCACCGCCCTCGGCCGCCGGAGAGCGGGACTCCCGCCGGCCCGGTCATCACGAGCTACCCGACGGGCTCACCGCAGCCAATGTGGCACAGCCGGTCAAGATCGACGACGAGCTCTACATTCGTGACTACTCGCGCTGCATCCTCTGTTACAAGTGCACCCAAGCCTGCGGCGAGGATGCCCAGAACACCTTCGCGATCACGGTCGCGGGACGGGGCTTTGACGCGACGGTCGCCACCGAGTATGACGCTCCGTTGCCCGATTCCGCATGCGTCTACTGCGGCAACTGCATCGGGGTATGCCCGACCGGGGCGTTGATGCCGAAGTCGGAGTACGACATGCGCCAGGACGGTACGTGGGACGAGTCGAAGCAGACGGTAACCAGAACCGTGTGCGGCTTCTGCGGGGTCGGGTGCAACCTCGACCTGCACGTCCAGGACAACCGGATCGTGCGGGTCGACTCGCCCAAGGACCACGACGTCACCCACGGAAACCTGTGCATCAAAGGGCGGTTCGGGTACTCCCACGTTCACCCGGCCTACCCCGGCGACTGAGTTGTGGTTGGCGCTGTGCAGGAGATTCCGGTCGGCGAGGCGGGGATCCGGTTGGGCCAGGTGCTCAAGCTGGCCGGTCTGGTCGAATCCGGGGGATCGGTCAAGACCCTGCTAGCCGAAGGCCTGATCGAGGTCAACGGCAGACTGGAGACCCGGCGCGGAACCCAGCTCAAGCCCGGCGACAACGTGCGCTGCGGCGAGCGGCGGATCCGGCTGTCTTGATGCGTGCGGGACCCCGCACGCGTGCCGAACGATGTGATGCGGCTCGATCTGGTTCAAAGCCCGGTCATGGCGACCATGCACTTCGGGCCGTTGCGGCTGTGCCGCCGGCGACCCGCTTGCGCTGGCCACATCCCGACGCCCAACCTGATCCACCGGCAAACCGACACGGGGCCGGTGCGATCGATCGGAGCACTGGAGCACGGTCGGCGTGCGTCGGTCCGGCCACGACGATCGATGCGTTTGGTCTAATCGGCGATCGCCGAGCGACAGGAGGCCGCCGGGCATGAGCGGTATGCGGGTGGGACTGGTCTGCGGCTACCTGGACTCCACGCGCGACGGGGTGGCCGACTACACACG
>JALZDV010000247.1 GCA_030862345.1 Actinomycetota bacterium
GGTCCTCCCCGCCGCCGCCGCACCCGCTCAGGACCAGGCCGGCGCATGCCAGGCCCATGACCACTCGTCGACGATTCACTCCGACCACCGTAGGCCACGATGGGGCCAGAAGTCGGTCAGCGCCGCCTCCGATCCACAGCGCAACTCCGGTAAGTCATCACGTTCGGCCCTCGTGGTCGTCGGGTCTCCGCTCCAGCCGCCACAGCCCGGGAACGCCTGCAGCGTCGCGAGGTCGGTTTTGAAATGTGACTCTCTCCTCTTCTCCGTCCGAGACTCTCGCAAGTCGAAATCGACGGCCGCGTCATTAGGGACTTCGTCGGCGAAACGAGTGAGATCGAACCATCACTGAGTCCGCAGAAGAGGTGTCAGCCGACATGGACGGTCCTCGGGCCGGCCATCGTGGACAGCGCCCCATGCCGGGTGACCAGCCCGACATGGCTGAAGGCCTGGGGGAAGCTTCCCATGAGCTCCCCGGTGGCCGGTTGGCCTCCTCGCTGAGCAGGCTAAGGTCGTTGGTGTAGGACGAAGCTGCTCATAGTCCCCGTGCTCACCGCGGCGCAAGAGGCCGTTATCAGTGGCCACCCGTGCCTGAAAGATCGACGCAGTAGCCGACGCCCCACACCGTGACCAGGAATACCGGTTGCGCCGGATCCGGCTCGATCTTCTCCCGCAGTCGCCGGACGTGGACTGTCACCGTAGACAGGTTTCCGACGGTGTAGCCCCATACCCGCTCCAGCAGTTCCTGTCGGGAGAAGGCCTGAGCAGCATGACCAGCCAGGAAGGCGAGCAGGCGAAATTCGAGCGCGGTAAGGGCCATCCATGTCCCCTGGACACAGACCCTCCGGCCGGCGACATCGAACGCCAAGGGGCCACGACGTTCACTTTCGACGGCCACCAGTGTCGGTGCCCGGCTGGCCCGTCGGAGGACGCTTCGAACCCGGGCGACGAGTTCCTCCGGGGATACCGGATTGGGTACGAAGTCATCAGCGCCCAGTGTCAGGCCCCAGCAGCGCTCGTGCTCATCCCCCCGAGGATTGATCATGACCACCGGGACATCCGAACAAGCCCGCAGGCGCTGGAAGGCGAGACCGTCGTCACCGGGGAGGCCCGGGTTAAGGACGACGAGGTCCGGCCAGGACGTTCTCACCGCAGCCACGGCCGCGGTCATGCAGGGGCTTACCTCCACCGCGAAACCGGCCCGGACCAGGCACCGACTTGCCATCGCCACCGTCTGAGCGTCACTCTCAACGAGGAGCAGTCGGGGCGCGAGCGCGCCAGAATCCTGTGCCGCGCCCTGCTGGACGGCCATTGTGTCTCCGAGCTATCTGGAACCGAGTTGTTACAGAAGTACGACACCGCGCACGATTGCGGATTACAGGAATCCATCCTGGGGAGGTGAGTCCCATGGGATCGAGATCAGGGCGTCCCTCCGGTCCCTCAGGGCGTGAAGAGGCGAGGTCGTCGTAGTCCCTCATGCCGTTGATCAGGCCAAGTTTGGGCGTATCCGAGGCTATCGCGCACGTTCGCGCCCGTTCCTTTCCTGAGGACGGTAGCGACCTCACCGGCCTCGAACTTGAATGGTTGATGCTGGCCCGCGTCGGCGACCAGGCCAGCCCCTCTCAGGGGGAGGGCAGCCGATTGAGCGAGATCGTCCTTCCCGGCGGCAGCGCCCTCAGCGTCGAGCCGGGTGGCCAGCTCGAGCTGAGCTCCCAGCCTCACACCGGTCTCACGCCGTTGTGCTCGGCTGTCAGCGCAGACGTCGGCGCTCTGAGCGACGCGGTGGCCGCTGGCGGCGGGCTCATGCTCGGCATCGGGCTGCTGCCGGACGAGTCCACCTGCCAGCGGCTCTCGACACCCCGCTACGACGCCATGGCCGAGTTCTTCGCCGCAGAAGGAACGGCCGGCTCGACCATGATGACCTCCACGGCCTCACTGCAGGTGAACATAGGCACCGGCACCGGCAACGACCGCGAGACGCGCTGGAGGCGGGCCAACATGCTGGGACCGGTGCTCGCCGCATCGTTCGCCAATTCACCGCTCGGCGCCGGTATCCCGACCGGCTGCGCCTCGAGCCGGCTGAAGGTGTGGTCGGCGATCGATCCCAGCCGCACGTCATCGGTGTGGCGGCCCGGGCAGGGTTGTGAGTCCTGGCCTGCTTACGTGCTGGGAGCCCGGGTCATGCTCATCCGGCGGAGCGGAACCGAGTTCCTCGCCGTGCCGGGAAACCTGCCGTTTGGGCGGTGGCTGGCCGAAGGCCACGAGCTGGGGTACCCCACCCTTGACGACCTCGACTACCACCTGACCACGCTGTTTCCGCCGGTGCGACCCAAGGGCTGGC
>JALZDV010000249.1 GCA_030862345.1 Actinomycetota bacterium
TAACCGCGAAGTCTCGGGACCCGGGCATCCGGTGAACTGGCTTCGGCGGCTGGCGGTCGACACGACCCCGCTGCAGGTCCCGGCTTTCAAACGGCTCTTCCTCGGCACGGTCGTCACTGTGCTCGGCACCCAGATGACCTTGGTCGCCGTGCCGGTGCAGGCCTACCTGCTGACCGGATCGTCGCTGATCGTCGGGTTGACCTCGATCGTCGCACTGGTGCCGCTGATCATCTTCGGACTGTTGGGTGGAGCCATCGCAGACGCCGTTGACCGTCGGGTGCTCCTGCTGATCACCTCCTCCGGCGCGGCCCTGACCGCGATCGGGCTGTTCCTGCAGTCCCTGTTGCCCGGCGGTGGTTCGCTCGGGGTGCTCTGGATCCTGGTGTTCTTCCAGTCGGCCTGTTTCGCGGTCAACGCGCCCACCCGCAGTGCCACCATCCCTGCACTGGTCGGTCTGCGGCGAACGCCGGCCGCGAACGCGCTCAACATGACGGTCACCCAGGCCGGCATCATCGGTGCTCCGCTGCTGGCCGGGTTGCTGATCGGGGCCGGCAACCTGCCCCTGACCTACGCCGTCGACGCGGTGGGTCTGTTGATCGCAGTGCCCCTGCTGCGCGGCCTACCGCCGCTCATCCCCGATGGCGGAGGTAGCCGGATCAATCTGCTGGGGACCGTCCGCAGCGTCGCCGCCGGCTTCGCGTTCCTGCGTACCCAACCCGCGCTGCTGATGACCTTCGTGGTCGACATCATCGCGATGGTCTTCGGCTTCCCACGCGCGGTGCTGCCGGAGCTGGCCGACACCACCTTCGCCGGTTCCTCGAACGCGCTGGGCTGGCTGTTCGCGGCGATGTCGATCGGTGCAGTCGTGGCCGGTGTGCTCTCCGGGCCGGTCGCCCGGGTGCAGCGGCAGGGCGCGGTGATCCTGGTGGCGATCGCGGTGTGGGGGATCGCCGTCGCTCTGTTCGGAGTGACCACGTCGGTGTTCTGGGCGGTGTTCTTCCTCGCGCTGTCCGGTGCGGCAGACATGGTCAGCGCGGTGCTGCGTACCTCGATGCTGCAGTCCGGCGCGCCGGACGTGATGCGCGGCCGTATGCAGGGCGTATTCATCGTCGTGGTGGCCGGCGGGCCGCGGTTGGGTGACCTGCGAGCCGGTGCCATGGCCGCGGCGTGGACGATCCCGGCGACCATGGTCAGCGGCGGCGTCTTCATCGTGGTGGCGATGGTCGTCGTGGCGCTCGCGGTACCCACCTTCTGGCGCTACCGCTTCGACGACCGAGGGCCAGCGGGCCAACTGAGCCCCCTCTAGGATCTTGATACATGCTGGAATTCGACCGACTGCGTAAGTCCTACGGCGCGAAGCTGGTACTCGACGACGTCAGTTTCGTCGTTTCTCCCGGGCAGATGTACGGCTTCTGCGGCTCGAACGGGGCAGGTAAGACCACAACGATGCGGATCGCCCTCGGCCTGGCTCGGGCCGATGCCGGCGAAGTGCGCTGGCAGGGCGAGACGGTAGATCTCGAGATCCGCCGGCGGATCGGCTATCTGCCCGAGGAACGCGGCCTGTACCCGAAGATGCCGGTCGTCGAGCAGCTGGAGTACTTCGCCCGGCTGCACGGGATGAGCGCGCCAGCGGCGAGGAGGTCCGCCGGGGATCTCCTCGAGGGCATGGGGCTCGGGGACCGCTCGAAGGATGCGCTCGAGAAGCTCTCCCTGGGCAACCAGCAACGAGTGCAACTGGCAGCGGCCCTGGTGAGCAACCCTGACGTACTCATCCTCGACGAGCCCTTCTCCGGCCTCGACCCGACCGGAGTGGACGCGCTCGCCGGCAACCTGGCGCAGCGGCGGTCCAGGGGCGTACCGGTGCTGTTCTCCAGCCATCAATTGGACCTGGTGGAGCGGCTCTGTGACGCCGTGGGCATTCTCGCCGGCGGCAAGATCGTCGCGTCCGGGACGGTCGACCAACTACGCAAGCGTGAGGCCAGCCGACAGCTGCGGGTGGTCATCCCGGGCACGGACGGTAGTTGGGCGCGCCGGCTCGAGTTCGCCCGTGTGGACTCCGATCGCCACGGTGAAGTGCTGCTGCGACTCGACGATCCCAGTCGAGACCAGGATGTGCTCTGCGCCGCGATGGCCGCCGGGCCCGTCGCCCAGTTCGGTTGGCGACAACCCACATTGGTCGAGATCTTCCGGGAGGCGGTGGCCGCGTGAGCACGGCAGTCCGGCTTGCGGCCTCCAGCTGCGACCGTACGGGCGATGTGCGGATGTCCAGTTCGCACATCGTCGGCCTGATCGCACGACGCGAGATCCTGACCCGGCTCAAGGACAAGGGCTTCATCCTTTCCTCGGTCTTCATCATCGTGCTGATCATGGGCTCGGTCGTCTTCCAGGTACTCATCCAATCTGGGGCGAGCAGCGTGGCAGTGGGGGTGAGCGGTGGGCCGCAACAACTCTCGGCTGCCATCCGCGAGCAAGCTGATGCATTCGGCCTCGAGGCGGAGGTGACGGAGTACGACGACGAGGCCGCCGCGCGACAGGCGGTGGAGAACGAGGAGATCGACGCCGCCGTTCTCGATGCCGAGACCGTCGTCGTCAGGGAGTCGCTGGACGACACTCTGGGTGCGGCCATCAGCGTTGCGGTCAACGGCTTGGTGCTCAGCGAACGCCTGGCCGATGCCGGTGTCGCTGGCGACATCCTGAAGCCGGTGACTCTTGACGTTTCGTCGTTGCAGCCGCCCGTCGATGCAGCAGCAGAGAAGGCGATCGTGGCGTTCATCTCGATCCTGCTGCTCTACACACTGCTGATCTTCTTCGGGCAGTTCATCGCCCAGGGCGTCGTGGAGGAGAAGGCCAGCCGGGTCATCGAGGTCCTCCTGGCAGCGGTGAAACCGTGGCAACTGCTGGCCGGAAAGATCATCGGTCTGGGCGTGTTGGCCTTCGGCCAACTGGTCATCATCTGCGCGGCCGGACTGGCTGGCGCGATCACCTTCGAGGTGATCACCGTTCCCGGCGCGGCCATCGCTACCGTCCTTCAGGTGCTGGGCTGGTTCGTTCTCGGCTTCATCCTCGTGGCGGCGCTCTTCGCCGCCTGTGGTGCCCTGGTC
>JALZDV010000252.1 GCA_030862345.1 Actinomycetota bacterium
CTGCTATCCACCGGCCCACCCATCCAACGTCAATGTTGCCCGCGGCGGTTCGGCTGCGCCGACGCGTCGAGTTCGACGCCGTGGTCCGTGGTGGACAGCGCGGTGGGCACGGACCGTTGGTAGTGCACGTTCAACCGGGCATGTCGCACACCTCGGTCGGCTTCATCGTCGGCCGAGGCGTCGGCGACGCGGTGGTCCGGCATCGGGTGACCCGCCAACTGCGCCACCTGATGCTCGCCAGGCACGCCGTTCTGCCGGCCGGTACGGGTGTGGTCGTCCGCGCGCTACCCGCGGCGGCCGGGCGCAGTAGCACAGATCTCGGCACAGCGCTGGATCGCGCTCTGGACCGTGCGCTGGACCGTACCGGGGGCCGGGCCCGAAACTCCGGTGGAGGCTGTCTGGCGTTCCCCAAGGCTGTCACATCATGAGCGCGGGATCCGGCGGGGACGGTCACGTGGATGGGCGCCCGGGACTGGTGGGGCGCGGACTGCTTGCAGCCCTACGCTGGTACCGAGACGCGGTCAGCCCGGCGCTTCCGCCGCGGTGCCGTTTCTATCCCACCTGCAGCGCGTACGCGTTGACCGCCGTACAGCGGTACGGTACGGCTCGCGGGAGTTGGCTGGCCATGCGCCGGATCATCCGGTGCGGACCGTGGCATCCCGGCGGCGTGGATCACGTACCGCTGCTGGAAAACTCGCACGGGGAACGCGCTCTCGAGGATCCCGGGAAGCACGTCGCCGGGTCCGCCAAAGACGTTGGGCCGCAAGGGCGGTCGCTGAGTCAGGAGACGGCTGTTGTTTGATTGGCTGTATACCGCGATCTCGTGGGTGCTCAAGATGTGGCACTCGCTGTTCTCGACGTTCCTCGACCCGGCGGCCGGACTGACCTGGGCGCTGTCGATTGTCTTCCTTGTCATCACCGTGCGGATCCTGCTGTTCCGGCTGTTCGTGAAGCAGGTCCGCTCACAGCGTGCGATGCAGGAACTGCAGCCCGAGATCGCCAAGCTCAAGAAGCAGTACGGCAGCGACCGCCAGGGCATGGCCCAGGCGATGTCGGCACTGCAGAAGGAGCGCGGCGTCAACCCGCTGGCCGGCTGCTTGCCGATCCTCCCGCAGATTCCGGTGTTCATCGGCTTGTTGCACGTGCTGCGGCGGCTGCGTCCGGATGCACCCGGTTTGTACGGCTGGAACGACACGCTCACCGACCAGGCCGCCAGCGCTCAGGTGTTCGGGGCGCCCATCTCGTCAGCGTTCTTCATGCCCGGCGGCATCAAGACCGACTCCATCCTTGATTTGCCCGGGGTGGAGCTGACCACGATCCGGGTCGTGACCACGGTCCTGATCGTGGTCATGTGTCTGACCACCTTCTTCACCCAGAAGCAGATCATGTCCCGCTCCGGGCCGGTCGAGGGCCAGGCGGCGATGATCCAGAAGCTGCTGCTCTACGGCATGCCGATCGGACTGTTCGTGTCCAGCTTCTTCTTCCCGCTGGGCGTGCTCATGTACTGTTTCGTCAACAACCTGTGGACGCTCGGGCAGCATTTCTACATTCTCAAGAAGCTGCCGCCGCCGGGCTCGGCCGGCGCCAAGGCCAAGGCGGAGGCAGAGCGTCCCAAGATCGATCCCAAGGAGTTGGCGCCCAAGCCGGGCGCCAAGCCGGTCCGTGGGCCAAAGGGCCGCACCCCGGTGATCAACGCCGCGACTGCGGCCGAGTTCGACAGCACGGACGAGGACGCCCCCGCGAAGCCGGCAGTGGCCGGCCCCGGTGCGAAGCGATCCGGCGGATCCAAGTCGGCCCGGCCGTTGGCCAAGCCGTTGGGTAAGCCCATGGCCAAGCCGCTGGCCCAGCCGCTGCCCAAGGGGTCAGCCAAGGGTGCGAAGGCAACCGGAAAGGGTTCCGGTACGAGCGGCACCGCTCGGTCACCCAACGGGACCGCGCCTGCTGCCGGATCCGGTAGAACTCCCCCAGGGGCATCGCAGGCCGACGGCAACGGGAGCCCGGCGGCAGGCAAGCCCAAGGCGCAAGCCGGATCTGGCGCTCGCCCGACCAATCGCCCGGCCGCGAACAAGAACCGGCGGAAGAAGCGCTAGCCAACCGCCTCGGCGCGGCAACGGGATGCTTGCGACCGGGAAGACACGGCGCGGTCTCCCCGGACCGAGCCATCGAGTCCACCAGAAACGCAGAGCTTGGAGTCCTCCCAGTGACAGAGTCGACCACCGAACCAGAGGCAACGACCGAAGAGCGTGAGGCGCCCCCGCACAGGCTCGGCGAACCGCTCCCGAATGCCACCCAGCCCCGGGATCTCGCGACTGGCGGTGCCAACGATGACCCGACGATCCCCGAAGACACCCAGGACGAGCCCGACGCTGAGCAAGCACCCATCTCAGGAGAGGCGCTTCTAGTCCAGGAGGGCGAGATCGCCGGCGACTATCTCGAGCAGCTCCTCGACATCCTGGACTATGACGGCGACATCGACCTCGACGTCGAGGGCAGCCGGGCGGTCGTTGCGATCGTGGGAGCCAACGACCTCGATCCCCTGGTCGGCGCGCGCGGAGTCACTCTCGACGCCCTGCAGGAGCTGACCCGACTCACCGTGGCTCAGCAGACCGGCGTACGGACGCGGCTGATGCTCGACATCGGCGGGTACCGGGCCGGGCGGCGTGCCGAGCTCAGCCAGCTGGCCACCAGCACCGTGGCCCGGGTGCTCGAATCGGGCGAGACCGCACGAATGACTGCGATGAATGCTTTCGAGCGCAAGATCGTGCATGACGTGGTGACGGCAACTGATGGTGTCCGCAGCGAGTCCGAGGGCGAGGATCCGGACCGCCGCGTGGTCATCCTGCCCGATCAGTGACCCTGCCAGACATTGCCGAGACGGTCTTTGGTGACCGTCTCCCGCTCGCCGAGCGCTTCGCTGAGTGGCTGACCGGGCCCGGGATCGTGCGTGGGCTGCTGGGTCCGAGTGAGGCCGATCAGATATGGATCCGGCATGTGCTCAACGGCGTGGGCATCGCCTCGCTCATCGCGGCTGGATCAGTGGTGATCGATCTGGGGTCTGGTGCGGGGCTGCCAGGTGTGCCGTTGGTCCTGGCCCGCCCGGATCTGCAGGTGGTACTCGTCGAACCCAAGGCGCGGCGAGCGGAGTTCTTGCGGGAGGTCTGCGCCGATCTGGGCCTGGCTACTCGAGTTGCCCGCGCCCGGGCCACGCCGGCTGGCCTGGTGCTGTTGCCGGAGGGAACGTCTGCCCCGGAGGCACCACCGGCTGACGTCGTGACGGCTCGGGCAGTGGCCTCGATCGCCAACCTGGGCAGCTGGGCGGTACCTCTGCTCCGTCCCGGCGGGCGGGTTTTGGCGGTGAAGGGCGCCACCGCGGAAGCCGAGCTGGACCGGGATGAACGCCTGCTCAGGCGGCTGGGCTTCGAGCAGCTCGACGTGCTGGCCGTGCCGCCGGTGCCGGGCACCGGACACCGGGCCGCATCCGCCCATGGGACGGCTACGGTGGTGTCGATGACTTTGACCTGTGTTTCACGTGAAACATGACCCCGTCAGCGCGGGCTAAAACGATGTTTCACGTGAAACAAGGCGGTGGGTGCAGGTGAGCGAGAACTTGGCCGCGCCCACCGGGCAGACCCCCTCGCCGCCGGCGCAGCCGGCTCCGAGCATCGTGCCCCCGGAGATCTGGAGCCGGCTGGCAGAGGTTCCCTCGGGGGGCGACAGCGGGTCTCCGGCGACTCCGATCGCTCTGGAGGCCGAGCGCGCTAGCCGGGTGCTGCACGCGCGGGACCAGGCGTCGTTCGCCCTGCCCACCAATCCGCGCCTGATTACGGTGTCCAACCAGAAGGGCGGCGTCGGCAAGACGACGACGGCGGTCAACATGGCTGTCGCGCTCGCCATGAACGGCGCCCGGGTATTGGTGATCGACTCTGATCCGCAGGGCAACGCCAGCACCGGACTCGGCATCACACATGGAGTCGGTACGCCGTCGATCTATGACGTACTCATCGGCGAGAGCTCACTGGCCGAGGTGATCGTCGAGCATGACAGCGTCCCCGGGTTGTACTGCGCTCCGGCAACGATCGACCTCGCCGGTGCTGAGATCGAACTCGTGTCGCTGGTGGCGCGGGAAACCCGGCTGCGCAAGGCGATCGCTGCCTACCTGGTCGAGGTGGCCGAGGCGCCGCCGCACTACGTCCTGATCGATTGCCCACCGTCGTTGGGCCTGCTCACGGTGAACGCCCTGGTGGCGGCCGATGAGGTGCTGATCCCGATCCAGTGCGAGTACTACGCGCTTGAAGGCCTGGGTCAGCTGCTGTCCAGCATTGAGATGATTCGCGCGCACCTCAACGAGGGATTGGCCGTCTCGACGATCCTGCTGACGATGTACGACGCACGGACCCGGCTCTCGGAGCAGGTGGCCGACGAGGTCCGCCGACACTTCGGACCGCTGGTCCTCGAGTCGGTTGTCCCGCGCAGCGTCCGGGTTTCCGAGGCTCCGGGCTACGGGCAGTCGGTCCTCACGTACGACCCCGGCTCGCGCGGCGCGGTCAGCTATCTGGAGGCCGCCCGGGAGATGGCCGGTCGCGGCCGGGCGGCACCCGATCATCCGGCGGCCGCGGTCAGGCCGGGTCGGCTAGCCGGCAGCCCGAGCAAGCAAGCTGGGTCAGACAGATCCGAGTCAGCCGGCGCACCCTTGGAGGCGCAGGAGGAGAAGGTCTCGGGGCAACCCGCGAGTAATGGCACCTCCACCGTGACCCCCGAGCCCAACCCCGGCGGGGGCGTCGAGTCCGGCCACGGCGTTCCGCCCACCCGGCGCGGCGAGCCCCCCGCCGGGGATGTCGCGAAGCGCAAGCGGATCGAGAACGCCGAGCAGGGAGCGCGGTAATGACGAAGCGGGGCGGGCTCGGCCGCGGTCTAGCGGCTCTGATCCCCACCTCTGCGGACGCGCCGGATCCCTCGTCGAGTACGGATTCCCCGGCCGCGCATCCCCGCCTCGCGGCCGACGGCCCAGTGCACGAGCACCCACCCGCCGGGCAGCCGCATCCCGCGCCACGCAGGGGAATCGGTGCGGACCCAGGCGACCCAGACCCGATACCCGGACTCGAGCTGCGCGAGATCTCGATCGAGGATGTGGCGGCCAATCCGCAGCAGCCCCGCCAGATCTTCGACGAGGACGCGCTGGAGGAACTCGCGCACTCGATCCGGGAGTTCGGCCTGCTGCAGCCCATCGTCGTACGCCGACTGCGCAGCGGCACCTATCAGCTGGTGATGGGTGAGCGGCGATTGCGGGCCGCGGCGTTGGCCGGCCTGACGACGGTGACGGCGATCGTCCGCGACACCGCAGACGATGCGCTGCTGCGGGATGCGTTACTGGAGAACATCCACCGCGTGCAACTCAATCCCCTGGAGGAGGCTGCCGCCTACGACCAGCTCCTCGTAGAGTTCGGTGTCACGCACGAGGAACTGGCCGGCCGCCTGGGGCGCAGCCGCTCGCAGATCACCAACACCATCCGGCTGCTACGACTCCCGGTGCCCGTGCAACGCCGGGTGGCGGCGGGTGTCCTGTCGGCGGGCCATGCCCGGGCGCTGTTGGGTCTGGACGACACCGGCGCGCAGGAGGCACTGGCCACCAGGATCGTCGCCGAGGGCCTGTCGGTCCGGGCAACCGAAGAACTGGTGGCCACCGCGCCGGCCGTACCGGGACGAACCCGCGCCAAGCGGACCGGACGGATCTCGGCACCCGGCGCTGATGATCTGGCCGAGCGGCTCTCCGATGCCTACGACACCAAGGTCCGGGTGGAGATCGGCCGCCGCAAGGGCCGGATCGTGGTCGAATTCGGGTCGATCCAGGACCTGGAGCGGATTGTCGCCATGATGCACCCAAGCGAGCAC
>JALZDV010000282.1 GCA_030862345.1 Actinomycetota bacterium
ACCTCGTCATGAACGGTTGGGAGCTGGGCTCGGGCAGCGTCCGTATCCACCGCCCCGACGTCCAGCAGCGCATCTTCTCCTTCCTGGGCATCGAGCCCGAGCAGGCCCAGGCCCGCTTCGGCTTCCTCCTCGACGCCTTCCGCCACGGCGCCCCGCCCCACGCCGGCTTCGCATTCGGGATCGACCGCCTGGTGGCGCTGCTGGCCGGCGAGGAGAACATCCGCGAGGTGATCGCCTTCCCCAAGACGCAGTCCGGCGTCGACCCGCTGACCGGCGCCCCCGGCCCCGTCGACTCCCGCCAGCTCACCGAACTCGGCCTGAAGGTCCTACCCCGGCCGACCTGACCCGCCGATCCAGTCCGAGTCTGGACAGTTCGCGCTGACATGCAGCACCGAATTGCCCACACTCGGCGCTGTCGCATCCTCCCGGCATTCTTGAGCGATGGATGCCCGCCATCGCTTGAACGAGATCGCTAAGGGACAGCACAGTCTCGTGACGCTCCAGCACGCGCTCGCTGCAGGGCTCAGCGTGGGCCAGGTCCGCCACAAGACCTCGAGCGGTGAGTGGAGCGTCGTACGTCCCAGGGTCTATGCCGTCGGCGGTGTCTTGCCTACCTGGGTCCAGGCGGTTGCCGCGGCGGGGATGAGCCTCCAGCCGCGCGCCTGGCTGTCCCACGCCACCGCCGGGCAGCTCTGGGGATTTCCGGGGGTCGAAGGGGACCAGATCGATGTCCTGGTGGACTTGGATCGTCGGGTGAGAATGGTAGGGATTCGCGGCCACCGATCAAGTGCGCTGTTCAGCGTCGACCTCACACGTCACCTACGCATTCCCGTGACGAGTCCCGAGCGGACGCTGGTCGACCTGTCGGCGATCGTGGCCGCGTCGTCCCTAGGCCGAATCCTCGACGATGGGATTCCGCGGCGGCTGATCCACCTGGGGCGTCTCCGGACTTGTGTGGGGCGACTGGCGAAGGCGCCCGGTCGCCGTCCCAGCGCCGTCCACAATCTGCTCACCGAAAGATTGCCCGGATACGACCCGGGCGACAGCGATCTGGAGACCCGGGTGCTGCGGGTTTTGCACGATGCAGGGTTGCCGATCCCCGTACAGCAGCATCGGATCACCGCGGCAGGACGCAGCTTCCGGATCGACCTGGCCTATCCGGCGATAAAGGTCGCCATTGAGCTCGATGGCTGGGACTGGCATCGCACCCGCTCGGCGTTCGACTCCGATCGGGCGCGGGCCAACAGCCTCGTGTTGGACGGTTGGACGCTCCTCCGATTCACCTCACGGTCGTCTGATGTCGAGATCATCAGAACGGTCACGGCGGTGCTCGCGAAGAGTGGGCGATTCGGTGCGGCATGAGCCCATGGATTGACCACACCGAGCTTGCCCTAAAGGCGCAGAGCGGCTTTTCCGTATAGTCCCTCAATGCTGAAGCGTCGCTTGCTCCTGGTCCTCGCACTTCTCGGCGCCATGGCGAGTCCCGTCGGTGCGCAGACGCCGACACCGGCGCCGGCGGCGATCGACGGCCCCCGGATGGTGGTGTACGGGTCCGATGTCGACGCCGGCACCCGGGTGGGACGCCCGCCGGCGCCACCGGCGGGCGCATTCCAGGCGGCGGCGGCCACCTCCAGCTTCTCGGTGACGTACACCGGCTTCACGCCGGCGGCCCAGAACGCCTTTCAGGCCGCAGTCGACGTCTGGGCCGGGCTCGTGATCTCCCCGGTGCCGATCACGATCGATGCCCGGTTCCAGTCACTGCCTGCCGGCCAGCTCGGCTTCGCCGGGCCTCTGCTCCGCGCCGGTTTTGCGGGTGCTCCCCGAGCGGACACCTACTACCCGGTTTCGATCGCCAACGCCATCAGTGGGAGGGACCTGGACCCTGGCGTGGCCGACATCACGGCCGACTTCAGCAGCTCGGTGGCGAACTGGTACTTCGGCACGGACGGCAGAACGGGGCCCGGCCAGTTCGACTTCATGACCGTCGTGATGCACGAGATCGGCCACGGCCTCGGCATGGTGAAGACGTTTGATGTGTCCGGCGGCCAGGGAAGCTGGAGCGCGGGCGACCCCGCAGGCCCGTTCATCTATGACCGCTTCGTCGTTGATCAGAACGGCACCCAGCTGATCAACATGTCGGTGTACCCCAACCCCTCGACGGCCCTGGGCAACGCGCTGCAAGGCAACGCCGTCTTCTTCGACGGCCCGAAGAGCCGTGCCGCCAACGGCGGCAACAGGCCGAAGC
>JALZDV010000319.1 GCA_030862345.1 Actinomycetota bacterium
GTCGCAGGCCGAGCCAGAGCAGATAAGCGCCGCCGAGCAGGCGCAAGGCTGCGTAGGCGACCTCGGATGCGACCAGCAGGGCCGAGAGACCGGCCGCTGCTGCCACGCCCCAGACCAGACAGCCGACGCACACCCCGAGCCCGGTCGCGTACGCCCGCCTGCCGGAGGTGACTGCCGACCGCAGGACCAAGGCCGTGTCCAGGCCAGGCGTCACTGTGACGAGCCCGGCGACCAGAGCAAATGAGGCCACGGCCGCTGGCACGGTGTCCACGAGCACATCCCCAGGATGTCAGGGGCAATAGGCGGGCAGGGCGGAAAACCGCTGAGCTGCCGGCCGCTGGCCCGGTTAGTGTCACGGCGTGCCCGAACCAGCACTGGTCGACATCACAGTCACCGACCTTCGCAAAAGCTTCCGCGTACCAGAGCGTGAAGCTGGGCTGCGTGCCTCGATCCGGAGCCTGGTCCGCCGTACCTACCGCGACGTCGATGCTGTGGCAGGCGTCAGTTTCGAGGTCCCGGCCGGGCAGGTCGTGGGCTTCCTAGGCCCCAATGGCGCGGGCAAGACCACCACCTTGAAGATGCTCTCCGGGTTGCTGTTTCCCACGTCCGGCCAGATCAGCGTGCTCGGCCACGTCCCATCCCGTCGCGAGCGGGACTACCTGCGCCGGATGACGCTGGTGATGGGCAATCGCAACCAGTTGCAGTGGGACATCCCTGCTTTGGACTCCTTCGAGATGAACCGGGCGATCTATCGCATCCCAGAGCCGGATTTCCGCCGGACCCGGGACGAGATCGTGGAGTTGCTCGAGATCGGCGATCTGGTCCGCAAACCGGTACGGACGCTGTCCCTCGGTGAGCGGATGAAGGCCGAGATCGCCGCCTCGCTGTTGCACCGGCCGCAGGTCCTCTACCTCGACGAGCCGACGATCGGCCTGGATGTCACGATGCAGAAGCGGATCCGCAGCTTTCTGGCCGAGTACAACCGGCGCTACGGCGCCACCGTCTTGTTGACCAGTCATTACATGGCCGACGTGCAGGCGTTGTGCAAGCGGGTGATCGTTATCGACCAGGGCTCGATCCTCTACGACGGTGGACTGCGGGAACTTTCGGCCGGCTACTCCCCGCACCAGACGATCAACGTGACACTCACCGAGGGCATGCAGGACCTCAGCGCGTACGGCGAGGTCGTCACAGCGGAGCAGGGCCGAGTCAGCCTGAAGGTTGCCAAGACCGACACCTCGGCGGTGGCCGCCCGCCTGCTCGCGGATTTCCAGGTCAGCGATCTGACGATCGAGGACCCGCCGATCGAGGACGTGATCGAACAGGTTTTCGCCGGTCCGATCGGGCAGGACGTAGGAGAGGTTCTGCGTTGATCATGCTGCACGGGCTACCAGGCCTCTACTCGGTCGTGACGCGCACCGCCGTACAGACACAGTTCCAGTATCGGACGGCCAACTACGCGTACATGCTCGGCATGATCGCCGAGCCGGTGATCTATCTGGTGGTCTGGTCCACCGTGGCGAACTCCCGGGGCGGGGCGGTTGAGGGCATCACGGCCGGTGAGTTCGCGGCGTACTACATCGTCTGGACCCTGGTCCGGAACATGAACATCGTCTTCACCCCGTACGGCTGGGAGGAACGCGTTCGCACCGGTGAGCTGTCGGCGATGCTGACTCGCCCGGTGCACCCAATCCACTACGACTTGGCCTATTTCGCCGGCTGGAAGTTCGTGGTCATCCTCATGTGGCTGCCGATCGCCGCCGTCCTCGTGCTGATCTTCCGGCCCACATTCGACGTTTCCGCCGTCGAAGCCGGGGTCTTCTTCCTCGCCATCTGGGGCGCGTACCTGATCCGTTCCATGTTGCTCTGGCTGCTGGGCATGGTGACGTTCTGGACGACCCGGGTCAGCGCGCTCTACGAGCTGTACTTCACCGCCGAGCTGCTCCTGTCCGGGCGCCTCCTGCCACTGACGCTGCTTCCGGCGTGGGCGGTGACCCTGTCCGACGTGCTGCCGTTCAAGTACACCTTCGGCTACCCAATCGAGGTGCTGGCCGGAGATCTTTCGACGTCGGAGCTGTTCGTCGGCCTCGGACTGCAGGTGGTCTGGATCTCCGGAGGCGCGCTGCTGGTTGCTCTGGTGTGGCGGGTCGGCGTACGGCGGTACTCGGCTGTGGGCAACTGATGTCAGCGCGTCGGCTGCGCCTGGCCGGGACATTCCTCAAGATCGGGGCGATGAACGAGCTGCAGTACCGGGTCAACTTCTTCCTCAGCCTTGTGCAGTCGGTTGTCGCGGTGTCCACCGCCCTAGCCGTGCTCGCCCTGGTCTTCTCGCACACCGACTCCTTGGGTGGGTGGTCCAGCGACGAGTTGCTGGTTGTCATGGGGGTGTACGTCCTCATGAGCGGCCT
>JALZDV010000321.1 GCA_030862345.1 Actinomycetota bacterium
GCACGCAGGTGGCTGCTGGTAGCCGTGATCGCGACGTTCCTCGCTGGGGCCGGCCTGCTGGCCATGACGGTTGTCGCTCGCGCTGATGCCCGCGGTCAGCACCTTCCCGTAACCGACTGGCAGGTACGAGCGGCGGCCCTGGGATTGCAAGGGGCGCTGGCGGGGTGGGCGGTAGTCGCTGTCGCCCGGCGACGGCGCGGCGACCATGCAGCCGTTGTGCGGACCCTGTTCGCCTACGGGGCCTCGATCGCCACCGTTGGGCTGGGGGTCATGGCAGGGCGACGACTGCCGGTGTGGTTCATCGTTCCGCTTGTTTCGGTGGTCGCGGCCCGCTTCGCCGTCCTTCCCCTCCGGGATGAGCACACTGCCAATGACTCGCGCCCGTCCCTGATCGCAACGACGCTCCTCTTCACCTGGACGGTCGCCGTCCTGGTCCTTCAGGGCCAGCTCCTGAGGGACATCGATCACCTGCTCGCGACTGTGGTGGCGTTCGCACTGGGGCTTGTGCTGCTCTCCTTGTGGCTTCCCGGAGATGGAAGAGCACGACGACGCGCGCTTGGCACTGCGGTGGCGGCATTCGTCCCGCTGCTGTTCGCCATCAGGCTCTTGATGCCGTCGGTGGCCGGTGCCCAGTACCTGTTCGAGATCGGACTGAAGAAGCCGGAGGCCTTGACGCTCAAGAGCGCCTCTTACGTCGAAGGCAGGTACGAGCGTTGGTATGCAACAGACCTCGACGAGGGTGACGCCATGTCGTCCGTTGCAGCCTCCTTCAGAAGCCCACCGGTGTCCGTGTGGCCGGACGCCGGTGGAGCGGGCCTCACCGGTCTCATCCTCGGGTACCGAATGGAGGTGGGATACTGGAAGCAGGGGTCACCGGCGCCCATGGGGGCAGGTTGCGCGACAGAATTGACGAGCTGCGTCCGCATCGGCGTTCATCGGGCCACGTCGTAGCCTCTCCGGGGCGTAACGTCCGCGCTCGGTCAGAATGACACCTGTGTAATTCGTTCTCTCTAGAGCTTCCTGTACACGAGTTGAGGTTGCACCGGTCCCCCACTGAGGGGGTCACGGTGATGAATCCTCTGGTTCCTTCCAAAGAACTGGAGACCACCACCGTGACCCTTGATGAGATCGTCTATCACCGACGCGTCCGCGTGCTCGACCGGGCCGGGCAGACCTCGATCACAGAGGCGTGCCGAACCATCCGGATCAGCCGCACCACCTACTACCGCAGGGCGGCGCGCGCCGGGCGCTACGGCGTCGCCGCGCTCATGCCGAAATGCCGTCGCTCGCCGGCGATGCCCAACGCCGTCGCAGCCGAGACCGTCGAGATCGTGCTGGCCGAATCGGTGGCCCGGCCCACCCTCGGCGCCCGTCGTCTTCTCGAGCATCTGGCGGAGCGCAAGGTGATCCTCTCGGCGTCGGGGGTGCAGAAGATCCTTGTCCGCCACCACCTCGGCCGGCGCGCCCAGCGGGTCGCCGCCCTGGCCCAGATCACCGCCGCAGGCTCCGGCCTGCTCACCGAGGCGGCCAAAGAGGGGCCATTCGGGTTCTGCCACTTCGCCGCCCGCCCAGGCGATCTGGTGGCGCTGGACACCTTCTACGTGGGCAAGCTCAAGGGCGTGGGCACCGTCTGGCAGCTCACGGCGATAGACACCGCCACCCGCTGGGCCGTCTGCCGGCTCTTGGTGGGCGACAAGAGCGCCCAGGGCGCGGCGGACTTCGTCGACCACGTCATCGAGCGCCTGGCCGACATCGGCGTCGAACTCACCCGGGTACTCACCGACAACGGTCCCGAGTTCACCGGCAAGGCCTTCACCGGCCACCTGGCCGAGCTCGACGTGGTCCACCACCGCATCCCGCCCCGCTCGCCCAACCACAACGCCGTGTGCGAGCGATTCCAGGGCACCGCCCTGCAGGAGTTCCACCGGCCCGCCTTCCACCGCCAGCGTTTCGACCGCCTCGCCGAGCTGGACGGCCAGTTCCAGGGGTGGATCCGCCGCTACAACACCCACCGGCGCAACCACGGCGACTTCATGCGCGGCCGCACTCCGCAAACCGTGCTCAACTCTCACCGATGACCACCCGCCAGAGGGTTCATCTGTCACCTCGACTCGTGGCCTGGAAGCTCTAGAGGCAGGTAATCTCTGTTGTGAAGGACTCCCATCCAGGCTGAGCTTCGGCGCCTCGCTGGGATGACCGGCAGGGAGGACGTGGGGTGTTGCTTTCGAGGGGTGAACTGACCAAGCACCTAAACGAGCAGCGCGAGTTCCTGCGGTCGTCTGCGCTGTCGTTCGACCAAGGGCACGTCGCCGAGGCGAAGAGGATGGCGCTTGCCCTGCGTATCCTGGTCCACCAGACGACGCGTTCCCACGCGCTCCTCAACCAGCTCGGCGTACTGACGACGATGAGGTTCTTCGATTCGACCAATGGGAGCCGATCGCTGACCGTGCTTGTGCGCGAGGCCGGACGTGATCCGCGCCACGTGCTTTCTGGACGACGCGCCACCCCGTTGCGGTCAGGGCCAGTGGCTTCCATTCTCGGACTGGTGGGAGATGCCCGTCCTGAGTACAAACCAGGAGTCGCACTTCTCGCGGCGCGAGTTGGTGCTCGCAATGGCCCACACGGATGGCGGAGCCCACGTGGGGAGATGGAGGACGGTTACGCCCGCATCTCTCGCAGTCCTCACTTTGGGCCGCTTTTCGCTATTGATGGCGAATTGCGCCCCATCGGCAATCCTGTGCATGGCTCAATCCGTCAGATCACTTTCGAAGCAGACCGTTCCCTAAATCGAGCGCTCCCAGCTGGCGATCCTGGGCACTGACCGCCCCGGCCGCCGGCGACCCGATCGGTAACCCCAATCGGTGTCGATACCGGCCGAGCAGCGCCGGCCAGCGGCCGATGGGTACCGGCACATCCCGCTCGACCAAGCCTCACCGCTCTGCGAACTTTGCCGTCTCTGTCAATCGTTGGATCACATGGGGCCGGTCAAGGCGCCGCTGGCAAACAAGAGCCCAACAAGGACGAACAGGATCCCACTGATGCGGACATATCGGGGTTCGAGAAGAACGTAATTCGAGTAGTCGATGCCTAGTCGCGTCTTCCGCTTTGAAACTGCCGAGTAGAAGTCGGCTGCCCCTTTGAAGTTCGCCATCAGCAACACTCCGACGAGTACAAGTGCTGCGCCCATATAAAGCTCGAGATGCGAAGGGCAGCCCCCTGAGTGAATGGCACGAGGACGCTAGTAGCCACCCAGCTAGCTGCCAGCAACGCGAAGCACTCACGCAGCGGGTGCGGCGCGTCCCGGAAGCGAAGCTTTGCCATTACCCGTGGCCGGTCGTCATAATGCGACGGTACCAAGACAAGGCGAACCTCCCCGTCTACTGACGAGAGTGCGGGCCGGCGTCGCCGAGGACCCTTGGTCCAGTCCGCCGGACGCCGATTCCCACCAAGCAGGAACGCCAACTGTCATCGGTGGCGGTCATCCGTCTGACCATCAGTAACGGGCGGCTCCGTCGGTACTGCTCAGGTCGAGCACTGGCCCGACAGGGCAGCATCGGCACCTACCGGTCGCACCCGGGCCCCCCTGTCCGGGACCCGTGATCAGCCCGGCTTTCATTAGGCCTATTCCATCGCCGGGCTGAGCCCACCGTCCATTCATTCAAACAGGCGATGGGCTAAGGATCACGAGGGATCGCAATGGGGTCGGTCCCGAAGTCCCCTTCCAGCCATCCGTGATACCCCATGCACATCCCGTCTCCATCGCGCAGGTCCAGCTCCGCGGTCACCTCGTCCCCACGGAGAAGGCGAGCCGTGACACTCAGCTCGACCTTGATCTCCTCTCTCCTCAGAACACCGCTGACACCGTCGATGACCATCATCAAGCCATAGAGCGCGTCGTTCACAGCCTTCACCACGAGAGCTCTGGTTTCCGGGCCCAAGGCTGGATCGAGTCTCTCGAGCGCGTAGTTCCTCACGTCCTCGAAGAGAATGAATCCGGAGGCGTGCTGCAACCACAACTCAGGATCCGAAGGGACGTCTGCGAGAGAGAATTCGAATGCAGCCATAAGATCGATTCTGTCAGTTGCGGGGTGCAGCGCGTGCGTCGGTTGACCGGAGCCGGAGCGCGGTGTTGCAACGACGACGGTGGCGGCCACGGTGGGTCACGGGTCTGGATCAGCCCTTGCTATTGATACCTGCGGCAAAGGGACTGGCCACGACGACGATGCCCGGCACATTCAGTTGTCCTTGGCGCCCGAGGTCAACGGCGAGGGTGACCTTGCTCGGACGAGAGC
>JALZDV010000328.1 GCA_030862345.1 Actinomycetota bacterium
CCCGCCGCTCCTACGGCCTGAGCCCCGAGTCCCTCATGGCCATGGCCGACCTCACCCGCGGCGGACTCTGCCCACCCCTCCCAGGCCGAGCAGCATGATCACCACCCACAGAAACGTCAGGAGAGCCAGAAAAAGGGCCACAGCCGGTAAGAATCTTGACCGGGCAAATCAGACTGCAGAGCGAAGCAGAAGCACGACGGACAATAAGAGACGAGCGGACGAAAAGTGGCACGCACAGGAGGTGGCGCGGCTAGCTCGTCCGACGGTGCGATACGTTCACGAGGTCCGAACAGTCGAACCGCCGAAGCGGGAAAAGCTGAGAGTTCTCTACCTCACGTCAAATCCGGATTCAAACGCGTATCTTCGCGTGGATGTTGAAGTCCGCGAGGTGCGCCAAGCGATACAAAAGGCGACGCATCGGGAGCTCGTTGAGGTGGACCATCGGCCAGCAGCAACACCTGAGGATCTGCTCGATGGGATGAACGAGCAGCGGCCACACGTAATCCACTTCGCGGGCCATGGCGGCGGGTACTCGTTGCTGTTCGACGATGCGAAGGTAGAGGACCCTTCAGGGAGAACAGTGTCGTTTGATCTGCTTGCCCGAGCATTCGCTGCAACTGACACCCCTCCCAACGTTCTTGTTTGAACGCCTGCGACACTCTGGACGGAGCAGAAGTCCTACTCGAATCGGTGCCGGTCATTATTGCAATGGCATCGTCAATCAGCGATCTTGCCGCTGCTGCGTTTGCAGCACGCTTCTACTCCACAGTTGCAAGCGCCCAGTCTGTTCGATCTGCGGTTGATCAAGGCGCCATCGCCGTCAATCTGCTAGACCTGAGCGAAGGATGGAAGCCGTCCCTGCTATGTCGCGAGGGGATCGACGCCGCATCGCTCATTCTGGTCCGACCCTCGAACCCGGCTGACGCGTGACCGTAGCGAGTCTCCGCTGAATGCCTGACCTGGCCCCCCGCTGGTGAAATGCTGGCCGCGATCCCGTGACTGGGAAACCGGTGAAGGTAAGGACTGAGCGGCACGGGCGCGGGAGTCGGTACCGCGTGCGCTATCTCGACCCCGAGGGTGCCGACCCGCGAACCGACCGCCCGAAGATCAGAGGAGCGTACGGAACTCGGCCACGCTGAGTCCCGCCTGGCGCAAAATCGAACCGAGGGTGCCCCGCGGTACATCCCTGCCACCGTGCATCGGCACGACGACCATCTGTCCGTCGGGATGGACGAGCTTCGCATGCGAACCCTTGGTCGACACGTGGACGAACCCGATGGAGGTCAAGGCGCGAAGAACCGTCCGTCCGGGCACCGCCGGAAGGGCAGGGCTCACGCCGACAGGTGCAGATCGACTGTCGTGACGATCGGTCTGTGGAGATGCTCAGGCACCGGAACGTCTTCGAACCAGAGCTCGAGTGCCTCGGTCACCATCGCCAGTGCCTCATCCGGCGTGTCACCGAAGCTGGAGACGTCGACCTCCAGGCACTGCGCGACGAAGCGGTCGTCCTCGCGGCGAACCACGACGGTCAGACTCAGATTCCGCGTGTCCATGTCGTCACCTCTCGGTCGACCCCGAGTCTGCCCCACAGGCTGCTGATGGTCGACGTTGCCGGTCCGGGCCGGCCCGCTGCCGGCATCGTCACCCGTGGAACCGGGTCCGTCGAGAACGAGGCTTGCGCCTGTCGGAGTCCACTCTGTAGACGTTGCACGCGGGTCGGCGAAAGGGGCACGGACGTGGCGGGCGAGGGCGAGGAAGGCCGCCGGCTGCTCGGCGGTCGCTATCGGGTGGATGGGTCCCTGGGCCGCGGCGGCATGAGCGAGGTCTTCCACGGCTACGACGAGCGCCTGGACCGGCGGGTCGCGATCAAGGTGCTCCGTCCGCCGTCGGCGCCAATGCCGGCCGGCCCGGACAGCCCGGAGGTCCTCGAGATCCTCGACGCGCTCGACCGCGACCGCAAGCGGTTCCTCCGCGAGATCCGCACCGCCGCGCAGCTGGAGCTGCCCGGCGTCCCGGCCGTTTACGACACCGGCGTGGAGACCGCTGCCGACGGCGGTACTCAGCTGTGGCTCGTCATGCAACTGCTGCGCGGCGCGACACTGGAAGCCGTGCTCGACCGGTCCGACTACACCGCGGCGCCGCCCAGCGTCACCTGGGCGGCGGCGATCGCGGCACAGGTCGCCGCCGTGCTCGCCGACGTCCATCGGGTCGACATCGTCCACCGCGACATCAAGCCGGCCAATGTGATGGTCATCGACGGCGGCCTGGTGAAGGTGCTCGATTTCGGCATCGCCGTCCTGCGCGGCGCCGGGGCACTGCCGCGGTTGACCCAGATCGACCGGACCGTCGGCACCCCGCCGTACATGTCCCCGGAGCAGTGTCTCGGGCAGGCAGTGACGTCCGCGTCCGACGTCTACTCACTCGGCTGCCTGCTCTGCGAGCTGCTCACCGGAGACCCGCCGTTCCACCCGAGGGCCGACCAGTCCCTGCGCGCTCGCCATCTCCGTTCGCCGACACCATTGATGCGTGAGCGGAGGGCAGAGGTCCCCACCGATGTCGACGACCTGGTGGGTGCCATGTTGGCGAAGGAGCCGCATGCCCGCCCGTCGGCGGAGGCCGTCTACGACGCGCTCGTGCCGCTGTCGACCCGGGCGGACGAAACGGGCGGAGACGACGACCGCGATCCGACACGGCCGTTCCGCCGGCCGCTGCTGTCCCCACCGCGGCGCCCCACCCACGATGGCCGTCGCGCGCCGATCACCGACGCCGAGTTCACACAGTTGCAGGCAAACGCCCAGGTGCTGCTCGACAACGACCAGCCGGCCGAGGCGATCCGGCTCCTCGAAGACGGCGTCGAGCGTGCCGGTCACGATCCCTACACCGAGCTGCGCTTGCGTCACTTCCTGGCGGCCGCCCTGTTCTACGCGGGTGAGTACACGCGTGCGGCGGCGCTCTTCGACGTCGTCGGACGCGACTACCGCCGACACCTGAATGCGTCGGACCGCCTGGTGCTCGACAGCTCCTACCACGCCGGGCACGCCTACGCCGAGATCGGGGAACCGCACAAGGCGCTGCCGCACCTGCGGTTCTACGTGCACCACGCGGACGGAGAGGAGTCGGAGAAGATTCTGGGCATCCGGTTCGCCGTCGCCCAGATGTTCGCCGCCGCCGGACGTCGGGACGATGCACTGGCCGAACTGCAGGCGGTCCGCCCGCTACTCACCGATGCCTTCGGTGCGGACTCAACGCAGGTTCGGAATCTTGACAGGCACCTCGACCGACTCACGTTTCCGCCCGTTGGCCAGGACTAGCAGGGTTGATATGACCAGCGGCCTCGGGGATGTGTCCGGCGTGGCGCAGCCAGCGCCGACGTGGCCGCAGCGATCGCAGTCAGATGCTCCTGCTGATGCGCACAGCTCGACGCCTCGTCCTCCGCGAACCGCAGCTGCTGCCGGTACTGCTCCAACACACCCGACAGCAGATCCGCCGCGCTGGCGAGGTTCCTCCAGGGAGGCTGAGGAACTCGGACGGCGAGCGTGCCGACCGCGTCTCCCATAGGATCTCGGTCGCTGCGAACAGCAGCATGACAGGACGGCGAGGACCGCGGTCGCACTACCTCAGCGGATGTAGATGGCCGGTCGGTAGCGCGGCTCGGGGATGCCCTGGCC
>JALZDV010000340.1 GCA_030862345.1 Actinomycetota bacterium
GGGTTGGGGAGCATCTACGCGGCCTGAGCCTCGGGCGGAGGAGTCAGGAGTTGCCGCCTCCGCCGCCGACGGGTGGGACCGGAATGCGCAGCACCCGATCGTCGTCCACGGTCGGAGTGCCGATGCCGTCCCGGTTGTTCGTCGTCACCCAGAGAGCGCCCTCGGAGTCGATGACTAGGGTGCGCAAGCGGCCGTAGGTCGAGGTCAGGAACTCCATCAGCTCACCGACCGGCACATATTCGGCGTCCAATTGGGTGGTGTAAAGACGCTGGCCGTCCAGAGTTGCCAGGGCGATCGAGCCACCGCCCAGCGCGCAGCCACCGAGACCGTCGTTCGGACCGTCGATCTCGAGGATGGGATCGGTGGTACTGGATCCCGGCTGCGGCCAGCCGTACTCCTCGTCCTCGACCAGGAGGTTCAGCTCGTCGGGGTCTCCGTCGATGAGATCGGTGCCGAACAACTGGCCATCCCGACTCAGGCACAAGGCGGTGACATCGCTGTGGCCGGAGGTGAAGATCGAATCCGGCCCGCCCGGTTCTCCGAAGATGTCGATGCGCAGCACCTTGCCGGCGAGGTTCTGCTCGTCGGCGGCCAGTTCCGGGATTCCGGTGTCACCGGTCCCGACATACAGGGCGCCGTCCGGCCCGAACAGCAAGGCGCCGCCGTTGTGAGTTGCCCCCTTGGGGATGTCCGTGAGGACCGAGTTGGGTGATCCACCGACCGGAAACTTCACGACCCGGTTGTCTTCCGGCGTCGTTATGTATGCATAGATCAGGCGGTCCTGGTGGAAGGTGGGTGAAACCGCGATGCCCAGCAGCCCACCGTCGCCGGTCACGTCGAGCCCGGGTACGACCATCAGTTCGACCGGCGGCGATGCGTCTGGGAAGACCTGCAGGATGCGCCCGGTAGTGCGTTCACCGACGATGGCGCTTCCGTCGGAGAGCAGGGCAAGTCCAGTCGGCACGGACAGCCCAGTGGCGATGACGCTGGAGTCCGCACCTTCAGGGCCCGGTGCTGGTTCGCCTGGTTGCCCCATGCCGGGATCCTGTGGCGGCGCAACGACTGGTGGCGGTCCCTCGGGCTTGACCACCCACGCTCCGGCAGGCGAGTAGCCCTGCGAACAGCCGGTCAGCAGCAAGATCCCGAGGACCGCCGCCGGCCGGACTCGGCTGGCCGATTCCCGCCGCGGGCAGACGCGCTGCGGGCGCGATCGCAAACGGTTCACTCCAGCAGCCTAGGTAGCAACCCGTTTCGGCAGTGTGAAGCAGAGCCGATTCCTACCGGGCCTAGGGTTGGGCCTCGTGAGTCTCCACGTCCTCCTGCCCGATGAGAACACCGCACGGCAACTCAGTGAACTCCCCGGCCTGAGCTGCTCAGTGCATGACGGACGGGGAGAGGTTCCTATGGACGCCCGCGCGTCAACGGTCTGGGTGCCGCCATTTCTCGCCAGCCTGGACGTCGCCGGGATCATCTCCCAACTGCCTGCCCTCGAGGTGATCCAACTCGTCAGCGCCGGGGCAGAACAGTTCGTCGAGCACGTCCCGGACGGGGTGATCCTGTGCAACGCCCGAGGCGCTCACAGCGGCGCCACCGCGGAGTGGATCATTGCCGCGATGCTTGCCTCGATCCGGCAGTTTCCCCGCTTTCTCGCAGCGCAAGCTCGCGGGGAATGGGACAACCCGTGGAACGGCGAGCTGGCCGGACGCCGTGTCCTCGTCGTCGGCGCCGGAGACATCGGGGCAGCCCTGAGTCGCCGGCTGGCTGGCTTCGACGTCGAGATGACCTACGTGGCGCGCTCCGCGCGCGAAGGCGTGTCAGCCGTGCAGAAACTGCCCGACCTGCTGCCCCGGCACGACATCGTCGTACTCCTCGTGCCCACGACGCCCGAGACCAGGGGCATGGTGGACTCCGAGTTCCTGGCTGCGATGCCCGACGGGTCCCTGCTGATCAATGCCGCTCGCGGCCCCGTCGTCGACACCGCGGCGCTGCTCGACGAACTGGACAGCAGGCGACTGCATGCCGCCTTGGACGTGACCGATCCGGAACCGCTTCCCGAGGGGCACCCACTCTGGTCGGCGCCGAACCTGTTGCTGACCCCGCACACGGCCGGCAGCGTCCCTCGCGCCGGCGAGAAGGCGCAGGCCGTCGTACGGGCTCAGCTCGAGCGGCTGCTGACCGGCGAGCCACTGCAGAACGTGGTGCACGGCGGCTACTGAACAGGCCCGGTCCAGCTCTCGAGAACCGGCTGGACGAGGGCGATGAGGTCCAGGACGACCTCGTCGGGACGGGTCGCCAGATCGAGATGACCGCCGTCTCGCCGAGTGACCGGCCAGCCACGGCCGGAAGCGATTAACGCCTCGCGCTCGTACCGATCGCTCAGCCGTAAATAGCCGACCCAGGGCCGTGTCCACTCGGGTGGCGCCTGGATGACGCTGTCGTAGAAGCCGATCGGCAGCCGAGGGCACTCGCCGCTGATCGCGGCGCGGAGGCCCGGGTTTGGCACGAGCGCAGCCATGACGTTGTCGTCCCACCACCGGGGCCATGGCGGCAGCCGCCGGTCGGATTCCACCAGGCGGTCAAGTTCTTGCCGAAAGTCCGCTGACGGCAGAAATGCGCCGGCAACCGGCGGCACGACCGCATCGATCAGCACCTGCCCGGCCGGTTCGATCTCCGTCGCCAGGATGGGCAGGTAGACGCCGGCTCCGGAATGCCCGGCAAGGATCAGCGGCCCCTGACGCGGGTCTCCAAGGGCCTGGGTGACAGCCCTCTTGAGGATCGTCGTGGACAGCCCGCTTTCTGAGACAGCGCTACTCAGATCTGGAACCGCAGCTTCATGGCCGAGTCCCTCCAGAGCCTTCGCGAGCGGCAACACGGTGCGTGGACCAACCAACGGGCTGTGCAGCAACACGAAGCGCCCGAACGTCGTCGCGCTCATCGGCTCCATGGCTGTCAGGCGGCGTCCTCGGCGGACAGGCCCAGGCGGCCGCCGGTCGCCACGTAGAGCCGAGGCAGGTCCCCTGCCCGCAGACTCGGCAGCCGAACGGTGCTGCCCTCAATGGTGACCACCGACACCGACTGGCCCTTGCCGATCAGCACTCCGGTGATGCGCGCCCACGGGAGCGCCAAGGATCCGAACATCGCTCGGACGACCAAGCCGTGATCGTCGACGTCGACGCCGCTGCGCAGCACGTAGCTGATCCAGCCGGCTGGGAGCAGCAGCACGAACAGCAGCCACGGGCTTGCGGTGGCCAGCGGAAGCGCACAGACCACGGCTATCCCGGCCGGGACAAGCCCGATCCGATTCATCTGCAGGCGTACTGCCGTCCGACTCATCGAGACCATGCTGCCATCAGGCCGATCATGGCTGACCGGCCGAGTGAGAGGCACCTGCACGGACTGCGCCGCCGGGTCCGGCCTAGAGTCCGCGGACGTGAGTACGACAACTGAGTCCACCACCCAAACATCGGCCGGCACGCTCAAGCCGCGCAGCCACGAAGTCACCGACGGCTACCAACGCGCCCCGGCTCGGGCGATGCTGCGGGCCCTCGGCATGCGCGACGAGGACATGACCAAGCCGCAGATCGGGATCGCCTCGTCCTGGAACGAGATCACGCCGTGCAATCTGTCCCTGGACCGATTGGCCAAGGGCGTCAAAGAGGGCGTACGCGAGGCCGGCGGCTTCGGGATGGAGTTTGGGACCATCTCGGTCTCCGACGGGATCTCGATGGGCCATGAAGGAATGCGTGCCTCGCTGGTCAGCCGCGAGGTCATCGCCGACTCCGTCGAGACCGTCATGTTTGCCGAGCGGCTCGACGGGTCGGTCTTGCTGGCCGGCTGCGACAAGTCCCTGCCCGGGATGCTGATGGCCGCCGCCCGCCTGGATCTGGCCGCGGTCTTCCTCTACGCCGGGGCCACGATGCCCGGTCGGCTGGGCGATCGGGATCTGACCATCATCGACGTGTTCGAGGGCGTGGGGGCTTGTGCCCGGGGTCTGATGACCGAGGCCGAACTGACCGAGATCGAGAAGGCAACCTGCCCCGGTGAGGGTGCGTGCGCCGGGATGTACACGGCGAACACGATGGCCAGTGCGGCCGAAGCACTCGGCATGTCCTTGCCGGGCAGCGCCGCCCCGCCCGCCATCGACAACAGACGGGATTACTACGCCGTGGCCTCCGGCCAGGCCGTCGTCGGCCTGCTCCGTCACGGGATCACCGCCCGGCAGATCATGACCCGCGAGGCGTTCGAGAACGCGATCACCGTCGTCATGGCCCTCGGTGGGTCGACCAATGCCGTACTGCATCTGCTGGCGATCGCCAAGGAGGCCGAGGTCCCGCTCACCCTCGACGACTTCAATCTCATCGGGGACCGGACTCCACACCTAGCCGACGTCAAGCCCTTCGGCCGCTACGTGATGTCCGATGTGGACCGGATAGGGGGAGTGCCGGTAGTGATGAAGGCACTGCTCGACGCCGGCCTGCTGCACCCGGATGTGCTGACAGTGACCGGCCGGACGCTCGCGGAGAACCTCTCGCACATCGATCCGCCGGACCCCGACGGCGACATCATTCGCGCAACGAACAACCCGATCCACCGGACCGGCGGCCTGCTCGTGCTGCGTGGGTCGCTGTGCCCGGACGGCGCGGTGGTCAAATCGGCTGGCTTCGACAGCGATGTCTTCGAGGGGACCGCCCGGGTATTCGACGGTGAGGCGGGAGCCATGGCGGCTGTCAGCGACGGGACGCTGCAGACCGGCGACGTCCTGGTGATCCGGTACGAGGGACCCAAGGGCGGTCCCGGGATGCGGGAGATGCTGGCTGTCACCGGAGCGATCAAGGGGGCCGGTCTCGGCAGGGACGTGCTGCTGCTCACCGACGGTCGATTCTCCGGGGGCACGACCGGCCTGTGCGTCGGTCACATCGCACCGGAGGCCACGGACGGTGGGCCGATCGCATTCGTCCGGGAGGGTGATCGGATCAGGCTCGACATGAGCGCCCGCACGCTGGATCTCCTCGTCGATGCCGACGAATTGGCTCGCCGGCGCGGAGTCTGGAGCCCGCCCGCGCCCCGCTACCCGACCGGAGTCCTGGGTAAGTACGCCAAGCTCGTCGGCTCCGCGGCGGAAGGTGCCGTCTGCGGCTAGCCCGCGGTCAGGACCCCGGTTTGACTCTCCTCTTGGTTTGCGTCAGGCTGAAGGCGTGTTCCCGATCTCGACTCTCGTAGTAATCACCTAGCGCGCTGGTCTCTCCGGACCAACGCGCTAACCCTTCGTGCTCTGCACGGAGGGTTTTTTGTTGCCATCAGCACCATCGACAGGAGCAGCACATGAGCACCGAACCCATCGACGGCGCGAGCTGCACGGGCGCGCAGAGCATCGTCCGTTCCCTCGAGGCGGCCGGTGCCGATGTCGTGTTCGGTATCCCCGGTGGCGCGATCCTCCCGCTCTACGACCCGCTGTTCGACTCCACTGCTGTGCGCCACGTTCTGGTCCGTCACGAACAAGGGGCCGGCCATGCGGCGGAGGGGTACGCCCAGGCAACCGGCAAGGTCGGTGTCTGCATGGCCACCTCCGGTCCCGGCGCGACCAATCTGGTCACGCCGATTGCCGACGCGCACATGGACTCGGTGCCGATCGTGGCCATCACCGGTCAAGTGCCCAGTGCCTCCATCGGCAGCGACGCGTTCCAGGAAGCCGACATCTGCGGCATCACGATGCCGATCACGAAGCACAACTTCCTGGTGACCTCCGCCGACGACATTCCCTCGACGATCGCAGCGGCCTTCCATCTCGCTGCCACCGGCCGGCCTGGACCGGTCCTGGTCGACGTGCCCAAGGATGTGCTCCAAGCGCGAACCACCTTCTCCTGGCCGAGCCGGATCGATCTGCCCGGCTATCGCCCGAACCTGCGCCCGCACGGCAAGCAGGTACGCGAGGCCGCGATAGTCATCGCGCAGGCGCAACGGCCGGTGCTCTACGTCGGCGGTGGCGTGCTCAAGGCACATGCGACTGCAGAGCTGGCGAAGCTGGCCGAGCTCACCGGTGCGCCCGTCGTGACCACCCTGATGGCTCGCGGCGCCTTCCCGGACAGCCATCCGCAGAATCTCAAGATGCCGGGAATGCACGGAAATGTCGCGGCGGTGACGGCTCTGCAGCGTAGCGATCTGCTGATCTGCCTCGGCGCGCGTTTCGATGACCGAGTGACCGGCAAGCTGTCCACCTTCGCCCCTGGCGCCAAGGTGATCCACGCAGACATCGACCCGGCGGAGATCTCGAAGAACCGAACGGCCGATGTGCCGATCGTGGGGGACTGCAAGGAGACCATCTCCGCGTTGTACGACGCTCTGGTGGCCGAGCATTCGGCCGGACACAAGGCCGATCTC